>NZ_JBHJQP010000209.1:0-13401 GCF_042262625.1 Streptomyces sp. NPDC056347
GTTCTTGAGGTCGTCACCCATGTTGCTCCACCACTGGGTGGAGCCCTCGGCCGGCTTGACGACCTCGGTCTTGACCTGCTTCTTCGGCAGCTCGACGACCAGCGCCTGCTTCCGCGAGCTTCCGTTTTTGCGACGGAGCGCTCGTACGCCGCGGAAGCAGGACCGGAGTCGCCAGGAGGACGATCCCGGCGGCGGCGATCGCGGGCCGGGTGCCGATCACGGCGGCCAGCGCACCCCACAGCGCGGTCATCGTGGCGATGGCGAGGCTGCTGCTCACCGACCAGGCGGAGAGGGTACGGGCGACCAGGCCGGGCTCCGTGTGTTCGAGCCGGTACGTCGCCAGCACCGGATTGAACACCGCGCAGCAGGTCACCAGGCCGAGCTGGACGAGCATGACCAGCACCATCCCCGGCACGCCGGGCCCGACGAACGCCAGCCCGACGGGCCAGCACGCACGCAGCACCCCGGCCGTGAGCATCACCTCGCGCTGCCCGAACCGTGCCACCGTCCGACGGGCGAGGCGGGAGCCGACCAGGCCGCCGACGCACGGCGCGGCGAACATCAGCCCGTACTGCCACGGCGAGAAGCCGAGATCGCCCAGCAGCAGGACGGCGAGCAGCGGTTCGGAGGCCATGATCAGACCATTGACCACGATCGCGTTGAACAGCATCGGGCGCAGGACGGGGTGGCCGAGGATGTGCCGCCACCCCGCGAGCAGGTCGCCCGCGCTCAGCCGCGACGTACCGGACCGCTCGGGGCGCGGCTCCGACCCGCCGACCGCGCGGATGCCCAACGCCGAGAGCAGGTAGCTGACGGCGTCGACGATCACGGTCGTCACCGGCCCGAACGCCGCGATCACGGCCCCGCCGAGCGGAGGTCCGACCATCGTCGCCGACCAGGTCGTCGACTCGAACCGGCCGTTCGCGACCAGCAGGTCCTCGGGCGGCAGAAGCCTCTTGAGATACGCGCCGCAGGCCGCGTTGAACGCGATGTTGGCGGCGGCCACCACGATCGACACGATCAGGAGCTGGGCGAAGCCGAGCCTGCCGAGCCAGTACGCCGCCGGGATGCTCAGCAGTGCCGCGAACCGCAGCAGATCCGTCCCCACCATGACCGGCCGCTTGCGGCGGAACTCCACCCACGGCCCGAGCGGCACCGCCAGCACCGCCCCCACCGCCCGCCCCGCTGCGGCCAGCAACGCCACCTGCGTCGGCCCGGAGTGCAGCACGAGCACCGCGATCATGGAGAACGCGCCGAAGCCGAGACCCGTCCCGTACGCGCTGACGGCGTACGCCGACCACAACCACCGAAACCGCCGTCCCAGGGCCCGTCTGCCCGTCATCCCCCACGCACCTCTCGCCGACCTGGACAACCACACGCTGACCGACGGAATCAAAGCGAGTGCCGGACCCTCGGGGCAAACAACTGTTCCACGCGGAAGTACAACCAATCGTTGTGCCGGTACGATGCGCGACGTGGATTTCGATGCCGTGCGCACCTTCGTGACCGCCGCCGACGCAGGACGGTTCCAGGACGCCGCCGCGGAATTTTCCATCACCCAGCAGGCGGTCTCCAAACGCATCGCGACACTGGAGAAGAACCTCGGCGTGCGGCTGTTCACCCGCACGTCCCGCGGAGCGAAGCTCACCATCGACGGCCAGGCTTTCCTGCCGCACGCCCGCGATCTGCTGCGGACCCGCGAGCGGGCGCTCGCTTCGGTGCGGCCCGGCCGCCGGGCCCTGCGCGTCGATGTGATCGGCCGGCGCCTGGCCCCGGCCGACCTGCTGCGCGACTTCCACGGAGCCCACCCCGAGATCGCGCTCGACGCCGTGACCCTCTTCGATGCCGACGCGGCCGTCGACGCCGTCAGGTCCGGCTCGATCGACGCGTCCATCCGGGCCGTCACGATGCCCGGCCAGCGGTTCCCCGAGGACGTCAGGAGCACCCGGGTCTACGACGAGCCCATCCAGCTCCTCACCGGACCGGCCCATGAGCTCGCCGCGGCCCGTTGCGCCGCCCCGGCCGACCTCGCGGGGCAGCGCATCTGGATGCCCGGAATCGTCCCCGGTACCGAGTGGGCCGCCTACTACGAGGCGCTGGCCGCCGCCTTCGGGTTCACCATCGAGGTCACCGGCCCCGACTTCGGGGTGGAGCCCCTGCTGGACACCATCGCGGACTCCCGGACACTGGCCACCTTCGTCGGCGAGCGGACCCGGTTCGCCTGGCCCGCCGACCACGGCCTGCGCCGCGTCCACCTGCGCGACCCCACCCCCGTCTACCCGCACTCACTCGTGTGGCACCTCGACAACCCGCACCCGGCACTCGCCGCGTTCCGCGATCACCTCCGCTCCGGCCGCTTCGACCACTCCGGCGCGGGGACCTGGACCCCGTCCTGACCGGGCCGGCCCCGGCTCCGGAGGCGCAGCACCGCTCACGCGGCCGACCGGGAGCGGGGCCCGCCCTTCTCGCCCCGTTCCCCTCCGTCGACGTCATGGTGGATGGGCATGCTCGCCCCGGTCAGCGGAACCCCCGTGCCGCCCCGGCGCGCCGCGACGATCTCCGCCGCGATCGACAGCGCGGTCTCCTCGGGCGTGCGGGCCCCGAGGTCGAGGCCGATCGGGGATCGCAACCGGGCCAGCTCGTCGTCGGAAAGACCGGCCTCGCGCAGCCGGCGATCACGGTCCGCGTGGGTACGGCGCGAACCCATCGCCCCGACGAACGCGACCGGCAGGCGCAGGGCCGTCTCCAGCAGCGGGATGTCGAACTTGGCGTCATGGGTGAGCACGCACAGAACGGTCCGTGCGTCGGTCCCGGTGCGCCGCAGATAGCGGTGCGGCCAGTCGACGACGAGTTCGTCGGCCTCCGGGAAGCGGGCGCGGGTGGCGAAGACCGGCCGGGCGTCGCACACGGTCACGTGATAGCCGAGGAACTTGCCCGCCCGTACGAGAGCCGTCGCGAAGTCCACGGCCCCGAACACGATCATCCTCGGCGGCGGCGTCCTCGACTCCACGAACAGCGTCACCCCGCCCGGGCAGAGCGAACCGCCCTCCGCGACCCCGACACACCCGGTGCGGCCGGTGTCCAGCATCGCGCGGGCCTCCGCCGCCGCGGCCCGGTCCAGCTCCGGGCCACCGCCGAGACCGCCCTCGAACGCCCCGTCGGCGCGGACCAGCAGAGCCCTGCCGAGCAGATCCGCCGGACCACCGGCCACCCGGGCCAGGGCCGCCGGCTCACCGCGGCGCGCCGCCGCGACCCCGGCCCGGAACACCGGATCGGCCGCACGCACCGGCGTCACCAGGACCTCGACGACACCGCCGCAGGTGAGCCCGACCGCGAAGGCGTCCTCGTCGTCGTACCCGAACCGCTCCCGAACCGTCCGCCCGTCCTGGAGCGCCCGTACGCACAGCTCGTACACCGCGCCCTCCACGCAGCCGCCGGACACCGAGCCGACGGCCGTTCCGTCGTCGGCGACGGCCAGGGCGGCTCCGGGACCGCGCGGTGCGCTGCCGCTGACCGCCACGACCGTGGCCACCGCGAAGTCCCGGCCCTCCTCGAACCACCGGCTCAGCTGTTCGGCGATGTCAAGCACTCCGTGCTCCTCCTCCCGCCTCCCGGCGCCGGACCTCCTCCGCCGCGCGCAGGACACGGTCCGGGCGGATCGGCAGATCCCGGTGGCGGACACCGGTCGCGTGCCACACCGCGTTGGCGATCGCGGCGGCCACGCCCACGATGCCGATCTCACCGATGCCCTTGATCCCGATCGGATCGCCGGGAACGGGATCGTCCACCCAGTCTGCCTCGATCAGCGGCACATCGGCGTGCGCGGCGTAGTGGTACCCGGCGAGGTCCGCGCCGACGTGGGCGCCGGTGGCCCGGTCCCGGACCGCCTCCTCGTGCAGGGCCATCGAAAGCCCCCAGGTCATGCCGCCCACCAGCTGACTGCGGGCGGTGAGCGGGTTGACGATGGTGCCCGCGGCGAAGACGCCGAGCAACCGCCGCACCCGCACCTCACCGGTGTCCGTGTCGACCGCGACCTGTGCGAACTGCGCCCCGAAGGAGTGGCGCTCCTTCGCGGCGAGGGCACCGACGGCCTCCGCAGTGTCCGACCGCGTCGTGATCCCCTCCGGCGGGACGACGCCGCCCAGAGCCATCCGCTCCCGCAGCTCGTTCGCGGCGACGGTCACCGCCCAGGCCCAGGAACGCGTCCCCATCGAGCCCCCGGCGATCGCCGCCGGACCCAGGTCGCTGTCGGCGATGCGCACCCGGACCCGGTCCGGGCGCACCTCCAGCGCGTCCGCCGCGACGAGGGCCATCGCGGTCCGCGCTCCCGTCCCGATGTCCGCCGCGTTGATCCGTACGGTGAAGCCGCCGTCCGGCTCCGCGGTGACGGTGGCGGTGGAAGGGCTGACCCCGGAGGGGTACGTGGCCGCCGCCGTGCCGGTCCCGAGGAGCCAGCGCCCCTCGCGGCGCAGTCCGGGACGGGGGTCCCGGTCCGCCCAGCCGAACCTGCGGGCCCCCTCCTCGAAGCAGGCCGCCACATTGCGGCTGCTGAACGGCAGCCCGGACACCGGGCCCCGCTCGGGCTCGTTGCGCAGGCGCAGCTCGATCGGGTCCACGCCGCACTTCTCGGCCAGCTCGTCGAGGGCCGACTCCAGGGCGAAGGAGCCCGGCGCCTCGCCCGGCGCGCGCATCCACGTCGGCGTGGGCACATCGAGCCGAACGATCCGGTGCCGGGTGTGGTGCGCGTCGGCGTCGTACATCACCCGCCCCAGTGCGGCGCTCGACTCGATGAACTCGTGCACGGTCGACGTGACACTCTGTGCCAGGTGCTCGAAGGCGCGGAAGCGGCCGTCCGCGTCGGCACCGATCCTGATCCGCTGAGCGGTGGGGCTGCGGTAGCCGACGAGGGCGAACATCTGGCGCCGGGTCAGCACGACACGGACCGGCCGGCGCAGGACCGTGGTGGCCATCACGGCCGCCACCAGGTGCGGAGCCAGCCCCTTCGAGCCGAAGGCACCCCCGACGTGCTCGGAGCGGATGCGTACGGAGGCCGGATCGAGGGAGAAGAGCTGGGCCAGCTCGCTCACCACCCAGGTGCTGCCCTGGTTGGAGTCGATGACATCCAGCCGGCCCCCTTCCCAGCGGGCCGTCGCCGCATGCGGCTCCATCGCGTTGTGGTGCTCCTCGGGGGTGGTGTACTCCTCGTCCACCACCACGGTCGAGGCGTCCAGCCGGGCCTCCAGATCGCCCTTCGTCGTCTCCACCTCGACCATTGGAGAGCTTCGAGGGGTGTAGGCATCCGGGTGGTCCGCCCGGAAGTCCACGTCGTGCGGCTCCGTCTCGTACTGCACCACCAGGGCCTCGGCGGCCTCCCTGGCCTGCTCGGACGTCTCGGCCACCACCAGCGCGACGGGCCAGCCGGCGAAGGGAACGCGATCGTGCTGGAACAGCCCGATCACCGGATTCGGCCGGCCCAGCATGCCCATGTAATCGACGGTGACGCGCGGTGCGTTCCCCTGGTGCAGCACGGCCAGAACACCGGGCATGTCCAGGACGGGGCCGTCCTGGACGGAACGGATCCGGCCACGGGGCACGGTCGACAGCACCAGCCAGCCATGGGCCAGTTCGGGGAAGGGCACCTCGCCCGAGAAGCGGGCCGCACCGGTGACCTTGTCGCGGCCCTCCAGGCGGGTGTGGGCGGAGCCGACGGCTCCGGTCGGGGCCTGGACGCCGGTGGTCGTGGTCATCGGGAGACCTCCTCGGTGAGTTCCGTCAGCACGGCCACGACAAGATTGCGTATCAGCGTCACCTTGTAGCCGTTGCCGGGAAGGGGAGCGGCGGCGGACAGTTCCGCATCGGCCGCCGCGGCGAAGGCCTCCGCGGACGCCGGTCCGCCGGTCAGCGCCCGCTCGGCGGCGCGGGCCCGCCACGGCCCCGACGCGACGGCCCCGAAGGCCAGACGCGCTTCGCGGACGACACCGTCCCGGACGGTGACGGCGGCCGCGACCGAGCCGGTCGCGAAGGCGAACGAGGCCCGGTCGCGCACCTTCCGGTACCGCGAACGAGCGGCTGCCGGAGCGGGCGGAAGAACGACGGAGGTGATCAGCGCGCCGGGCGGCAGAGCGGTCTCGATGTGCGGGGTGTCGCCCACGGGACGGTAGAACTCCTCGATCGGGACCTCGCCCGCCCCGCCGGCCGTCTCGTACGTGACGACGGCGTCGAAGGCCGAGAGGGCGACCGCCATGTCCGAGGGGTGGACGGCCACGCAGTGTTCGGAGGCGCCCAGGATCGCGTGGTTGAGGTGCTCACCCTCCACGGCGGGACACCCGCTGCCCGGGGAGCGCTTGTTGCACGGGGCGGCCACGTCGGTGAAGTAGCCGCAGCGGGTGCGCTGGAGCAGATTCCCACCGACCGTGGCCATATTGCGCAACTGCCCCGATGCCCCGGCCAGAACGGCCTGCGCCAACGCCGGGTAGCGGAGCCGGACTTCGGGATGGGCCGCCAGATCGCTGTTGGTGACGGTCGCGCCGATGCGTAACCCGCCGTCAGGGGTGGGCTCGATCCCGTCGAGCGGCAGCTCGCGTACGTCGACGAGCAGCGGGGGCCGCTCCACGCCGGCCTTCATCAGGTCGACGAGGTTCGTGCCACCGCCGAGATACCGGGCTCCCGGGGCGGAGCCCAGCACGGCCACCGCCCCCGCCACGTCGAAGGCGCGCTCGTAACCGAATTCCCTCATGCCACACTCTCCTTGTCCTGCGGGCCGGCCGCCCGCGCCGCCTGCTCGATCGCCTGCACGATCGACACGTAGGCGCCGCAGCGGCACAGATTGCCGCTCATGCGCTCGCGGATCTCGTCGGCGTCGAGTGCGGGTACCCCCGCCTCCGGCCCTACGTCGTCGGTCACCGCGCTCGGCCAGCCCGCCGCGTGCTCCTCGATCACCGCGATGGCGGAGCAGATCTGCCCCGGAGTGCAGTAGCCGCACTGGAATCCATCGAGATCGAGGAAGGCCTGCTGCACCGGGTGGAGCCGCTCCCCGTCGGCGACTCCTTCGATCGTGGTGATCACGCGCTCTTCGGCCGCGACCGCGAGCTGAAGGCAGGAGAGCGCACGCCTGCCGTCGATCAGTACGGTGCAGGCACCGCACTGCCCCTGGTCACAGCCTTTCTTGGAACCCGTCAGATCGAGCCGCTCGCGCAGTGCGTCGAGCAGGGTGGTGCGGTGGTCGACGGGCAGCGTGTATTTCTCTCCATTGATGTTCAGGGTGATGACACTGGACGTCGATGGGGTCATGAATCGGCCTTCTTTCGCGTGGCTGATGCGCGTCGAACAAGACGATCCCGGCGACTGCTCGGTATTTCCGGGAGGGACCGGGGGAGTGGAGAGGACGACAAGCGTGCGAGGAACCACTGACGATGGGCGATAGCCGGCCGCACCGGCCGGATCTGCCACTATGGTGAACCCAAACGGACAACTGTCCACTTGCTGTCGAACCTAGCGGACAGCTGTCCGCTCAGCAAGGACGGACTCGGCCGTGCCCTGTGGGGGAGGAGGACGAGTGCGGGACGGGAAGAGCGGGTCGATGCGCCCGGACGCGCAGCGCAACCGGGAGCGCATCCTGGAGGTGGCGCTGATCGAGCTGACGCGGGCGGCGGATGCCCCGCTGAGCGTGATCGCGAAGAAGGCGGGCGTCGGGCAGGGGACGTTCTACCGGAACTTCCCCCACCGCGAGGCTCTGGTCCTGGAGGTCTACCGCTACGAGATGCAGCAGGTGGCCGATGCCGCGGGCCAGTTGCTGAGGACCTGCCCGCCCGACCGGGCGCTGCGGGAATGGATGGACCGCCTCGCCCGGTACGCCATGGCCAAGGCCGGTCTGGCCGACGCACTGGGCAAGTCGACGGGCAGGCCCGGCGGCCTGGCCCGGCTGGGACACGGCCCGGTGACCCGGGCCGTCGAGCAGCTGCTGAGCGCGAACGAGCGGGCCGGAACCATCCGCCCGGGGCTGGCGCCGGAGGACTTCCTCCTGGCCATCGCCGGGCTCTGGCAGATCGATCCGCACAGCGACTGGCGGCCGCGTGCGGAGCGTCTGCTCGATCTGGTCATGGACGGCCTGCGAGCGGGAGCCCCGGGAGCCGAACGGCGCGATTAGACGCTCATGGCGTACCCCAGTTCCTCCGCGGCGACGCACCAGAAGGAGTTCTCGTCGGCGACCGCCGCCGCGTCGACGGCCTCGAACCGCGCCAGCAGGGCTTCGGAGAGCGCGTCCGCCGCCGCCTCGGCGATGTCCTCGAGGTCCTCGGACTCCGGGTCCGGCGCCGTGTACGCCTCCGCTTCCGCCGCGGCCCGGGCGTAGGCGCGGGAGCAGGCTATGAAGGCCGCGGCGCTGGAATTCACCAGATGCGGCGTGTCGTCCTCCGGCAGCCCCCAGAGCGAGCCGTCCGTGCGGCGCACGCCCAGCGCGCTCAGCCCCGGATCGAGAGCCACCAGGGCGTACAGCACTCCGTCGACCGTGTGTTCGGTGAAGGGAGCGGCCTGCCAGCTGCCGGGGTAGGGGCCGTCGGCGCATCCCGCGAGGAGTGAAGCGAGCGTCATGTCGTCCATGCCTGGAATGTAACGTCCGCCACTGACAGCCCCGCCGACCGTGCCGTCGTATCCGTCGAAATCCGGTGCGTAGGGTGCGGGGATGATCGAGGTACCGGAGGAGTTCGCGCGGGGCACGGTCGAGCGTGAGGGGCGGACCGGCGCGGAATGGTTCGCCGGACTCCCCGCGACGGTGCGGGAGTTGATGCTCCGATGGAACTGCGTGCCGGACGGCGGGGTCATGCACGGAGCCGTCGGGATCGTCGTTCCGGTACGGCGGCGGGCCGGGCGGGCGGCGGTGCTGAAGGTGTCCTTCCCGCACCCGGGCAACGTCCATGAGCCGGACGCGTTCACGGTCTGGGGCGGACGCGGTGCCGTGCTGCTGTACGAGCGTGCCGACGAGCACTTCGCGATGCTGCTGGAGCGGGTCGGGCCGTCCGCCCTGGCGGATGCCGAAGAAGGTGACGAGGTCGTGCGGGTCGCCGGGCGGATCAGCCGCCGACTGGCAGTCCCGGCCCCGCCCGGACTGCCGGCGCTCCGGGACCGGGCGGACGCCTGGGAGATCGAACTCCGTGAAGACGGTGAAGAGTTGGATCACGCATTGTCCCGGCGTGCCGTGGATGCGGCGGTGGCGACCGTCCGGGAGCTGGGCCGGGACCAGCCGGACACCCTCATCCACGGAGACCTGCATGCCCGAAATATTCTGCGTGCCGACCGTGAGCCGTGGCTGGCCGTCGACCCCAAGGGGCATGCGGGGGATCCGGCCTATGACGGCGGCACCCTCCTCAAGTCGCGGGTGCCGGCTCTTCTCGGAGCCGGTGACCTGGACAAGGGGCTGCGCCGTACCCTGCGCGTCTTCGCGGAGGCGGCCGAACTCGACCCCGAACGTGTCCGGCGCTGGGCCCAGTTCCACGCCGTGCAGGCCGCGTTCTGGGAGCGTCGACACAGGTCCCCCGCGGCATGCGGATTCGTACGACTCCTGGACGGCCTGGCGGAGTTGCTGATCTGAGGCACTGGTCGACTCTGCTTGGTAACTTTGGTTGTCAATAAAGAAGTTGGTAACTATGGTTGTCGGTATGACGTTGCCAGAGATCACCGCCGAGGAGCAGTCGGCCCTTGCCGGAGCCCTTCTTGACGCACTCAATCCGCTTGCCTCGGCCATGCGGGCCCGGGCGACCGGGCAACCCGTGGAGCGCATGTGGGACGCCGAGCCCGTCGAGGTGGCACTGTCGGTCCTCGCCGCATGGAAGGTGGTGGACGCGGAGGTCGAGCGGCTGACGGCCGTGGCGGCGCGGACCGCGGGTTCCTACGGTGCGAGTTACGAGCGGTTGGGTGCCGCCTGGGGGATCACCCGGCAGGGCGCCCGCAAGAAATGGCCCGACGCCGTCGACAGGGCCAACCCTGCGCCCGCGGAGCCCGGTGTTCTCGAACTTTTCGGCGGGCGGGCCGAGTTGATACCGGATCCGTCGAACGGCGGATGGCGGTGGTCCGGGACCGGCGCCGACGGAGTCCGGGAGGAGGCCGGCAACGCCGCGTGCTGCGCGACGAAGGAGGAGGCCGCCGCTCGGGCGGGCGCCTTTCTGCGGGAGCACTCCACTGCCCGGCCGTAGGGGTGTGGGGCGCCACGCCGTCGTTCCGGCGGCCCTGGCTGGTGGCATCCGACCTGCTGGAGGCCGGGTTCGAGGGCATCGGGAGCGGACGGGGGCGGAGTTCTGGACAGTGGTGTGTGAGCTGATCGCGGCCCGGGAGCGGTGAGGGAGCCGGTACGGCCGCGGTGAGCGGCCGCACCGACGATCCGTGACCCCGTGCCGGGTGGGCCGTCAGCCCTCGGAGGCGGTGCTCGGGCAGGTGTCGAGGAAGTTCGAGAGCAGCCCCAGGAGCACTTCGGGCTGTTCGAGGTGTACGTCGTGTCCCGCGCCCGGGATGCTGACGGCCTGCGTCCTCGGGCGGTCGGCGAGCATCCGGTCGGCCTCCCGGGGCGGGATGATGCCGGACTGCCCGAGGACGGCAAGGGTGGGACAGGACACCTCGGCCCACCGGTCCCAGAAGTCGCACCGGGCGTTCTCCGCCAGCGATTCGACCATCACGTCCCGGTCGAACCGGGGCCACCAGCCGCCCTCGCGCTGCTCCAGTCCGGCCGCCCACCCCTCACCGACCGGGCCGCCGCCGAAGAAGCCGACGGCCGCCGCGCGTGTGGTGAACGGCACCGGCCAGGCGTCGAGCCATCCGTCGATCCGGGCGGGCAGCTCGGGATCGGGGCCTCCCGGACCTGCCTCGACCAGCACGAGCGCGCGAACGAGTCCGGGGTGGGCGGCGGCGGTGAGCATCGCCGTGTGGCCGCCCAGCGACTGCCCGACCAGGACCGGCTGCTGGAGGCCGAGCTGGTCGAGCACGGCGACGACATCGGCGACGTAGGCGGCGCGGGAGACGTCGCCCGGGCGGCGCTCGCTGGCGCCGTGCCCGCGCTGGTCGACGGCGACGACCCGGTGCGCGGGGCTCAGCCGCCGTGCGACGGCGTCCCACTCGCCCGCGTGGCCGGCCAGGCCGTGCAGCAGGACGACAGGGGCGCCCGGCCCTCCGCTGTCGCGGCAGGAAAGCCGTACGCCGTTCCGCACGACGGTGCGTTCGGACCATGTCATGAGTCGCCCCTCCCGGGTATCGGCCGGGCGAAGCGTACTTCGGCGGCGCCGGACGTCGGTCCGGGGCGCCGGAACCCGTTCGGAACCTTGCCTGCGCATTCGCTTGCGAGTCGCCTCGCGGCCGTGAGTACTGGACAGTCCAGTTTCCTGATGGGTACTGTACCGTCCAGTTCCGACGCTTGCGATCCAGGAGGGCTCCCATGACCCGGACCGGCAGTGCCCCGGTCACCACCGATTCCGCGCCGTCGCCCCGGGGCGGCGTACGCGCCCTGCTGGCAGCGGGAGCCGCGGCGGGACCGCTGTTCCTGGGCGTGGGGGTGATCCAGGGCCTCACCAGGGAGGGCTTCGGCTTCACCCGTAACGCGATCAGCCAACTGAGCCTCGGCGACCTGGGCTGGATACAGATGACCAGCTTCATGGTCACCGGAGTGCTGATCATCGCCGGGGCGGTCGGGATGCGCCGTGTGCTGGACGATGCGCCCGGCGGCTCCTGGGTGCCCTGGCTGATCGCGGTGTTCGGGGCCTCGTTCCTGCTCTGCGGGGTGTTCGCCGCCGACGCGGGCGCCGGGTTCCCGGCCGGAACTCCGCAGGGGGCGGCGGGCTCCCTGAGCGGGCAGGGGGCCGTCCATATGCTCGGCGGGATGGCCGGCTTCCTCGCGTGGTGCGCCGCTTCCCTCGTACTGGCGCGGCTGTTCGCCGCCCGGGGGCAGCGTGGCTGGGTCCTCGCCTGCCGCCTCGTGCCCGTGGGAGTCCTCGCCGGGTTCGCGGGATCCTCCGCCACCGTCCTGGCCTTCACAGCCGGTGCGGGGCTCGGCCTGCTCTGGCTCACCGCGGTGTCGGCCCGGCTGCTCGCCGACGCCCCGTCGGTAGCGGCTGTCGGACGGGCCCGGCCCTTGTGACCGGGCCGACGCAGAGACACCATCCAAGATCATCAACGACGGACAGAAGAGGACAACGCGACATGACGGAACCGGTCAAGGGCCCTGCCAGCTACTTCCCCTCCATCGAGAAGAAGTACGGACGCCCCGTCGCGGAATGGAAGGACCTGATCCGGTCCTCGCCGCTGACCAAGCACATGGAACTCGTCTCGTGGCTCAAGGCCGAGCACGGAATCGGACACGGCCACGCCAACGCCCTCGTCGCGCACACCCTCGCCGAGGACAGCGGCAAGTGAGCGGGGATCCCCGCACCACTGAGGAATCCCGCTGACAGGACGGTGTCGCCGGACACGAGACCCGGCGACACCGCACGAGCCACCCCCGTGGCCCCGGCCCGCCGAGCCGATCGGTCCGGGCCGACGGGCGCACGCCGGTCCGCCTACCGGTGATCCGTCGGGTCCGTGCGGAGCCAGTGACGTTCGGTGGCCCAGCCGAGGAGCAGACGCCCGCCGCCGGTGTCCGGCGACTCACCGGCCGCCGCCCGGCGCAGGCCGGTCAGCGCAGGAGCCAGCCGCGCCGCGACGTGCCACGGGAAGCGGTCCGCCTCCGCGTCCAGCCGGGCGATCGAACGGGCCTGCTCCGCGGCGTCGCAGAGCGACAGGTGGAACACCATCTGCCGCCACGCGTACGCCACGTCCTTGATGGTGGACAGCGGCCGCGGATTGCCGTGTATCCGGGAGGTGAGCGCGCACACGGTGCTGAAGCAGCGCAGCGCCAGATCATCCCACCCGGAGCCCGGACCGATCCCGATCCGCGCGACCAGGGTGGCCAGATTGTGCGTGGTCAGGATCTGGGCCTGCTCGATCACCATTCCGCCGGATGCCACGGAGTGCCGCCGCCCGGCCCCGGCCGCCTCGGCCCGCACGGCGCACAGCCTCGCGAAGCCCGGTGAGGTACGCGCCCGGTGACCGCGGTTCAGTGAATCGCTCGCCTCGGTGACCGCGAGGTTGCGGACCGCCGCGCAGTCGACGGCGTAGTAGCGCTCGTACAGCGTGCCATGCAGCAGCTCGGCGGCGATCCGCGCCGATACGAGGTACTTCGCTGTGAAGGTGCCCATGAAGATGTCCGAGGCCAGCTCCTCGACGAACGGCACGCCCGCTTCCGCCTGCCGGGCCAGTACGCCTAGTTCGCGGACCAGCGGATTGGGCAGGATCGTGCCGGGAAACGCCTGCACGGCCAGCTCACCGAGCTGACGCAGCGCCGTACGCGCGGCCTCCTGCCCCTGGTCGTCGGCGCGGTGGCGGGCC
>NZ_JBHJQP010000210.1:0-13252 GCF_042262625.1 Streptomyces sp. NPDC056347
GACCGGGTCCCGGTCACCGCTCGTCCCGCTCCGTGCTGCTTCAGGCGTACGTCGTGATGTCGTCGATCAGCGAGAAGCCCAGCCCGTACGCGCTCATCCCGCGCCCGTACGCCCCGAGGTGCACGCCCTCGGGCGTGGAGCCCGCCAGCACCCAGCCGTACTCGGACTCGCGGTAGTGGAACTGCACCGGGACGCCGTCCACCGGCAGTGACAGGGCCGACCAGGCGGGGCCGTCCAGGTCGTCGGCGAGCTCGAACGCCGTCTCCGTCTGCTGGTCCAGCCAGTCGTCACGCAGCGAATGGTCCATCTGGGCGGGCCAGGTGCAGGCGAGCAGACCGGAACCGGCCAGCCAGGCCGCGGAGGACACCGTGGTCGCGTCCAGCACTCCCGTACCGTCGCCGCTGTGCCGCACCGGGCTGCTGGCCATCGACACCACGACCGCGAACCGCTGCTTCTCGGCGCCCGCCTCCCGGACCGACAGCTCGTCGCCATGGCCGATGGAGCCGTGCTGCACGGTGCCGTCCGCCGCCGTGCCCACCTGCATCAGACGGCGCGGGCCGGTGAAGGCCCCGTCCAGTCCGTACCAGGGGAACGCGGCTGCCCGAAAGCCGTCGACGACCGTACGCCGGGCTGCCGACACCCCGTCCGCGGTGGCTGTGCCCTGCGGGTCTTCCGCGGTGGTTGTGTCCGGCGCGGCTTCCGCGCCCACCCGACTCGTCGTCCCCATCTGCCCGGCCGCCTCCTCGATCCGTTGGGTCCGGAACGGCCCGCCCCCCAGCGGGCGTACTCACAACCGGACAGATGGAGAATAGCCATAGCCTCCCGGCGAGCCGGGATTGGCAGGGGGTCAGGTGGCGTCGGCGTCGAACGGCGGACGGTCGTCCTTGCCCGGCTGGTCGCGCTTCTTGAGCAGGTCCGGAGCGCCGGCGGAGCCGTTGGCGGCGGTGATCGCCGAACCGCTCGACACGCTGCTGCGGGAGTCGGCGGACTCCACCTCCCGGCCGTTCACCGCGTCGGCGACCTCGGTGAAGTCCTTGCGGAGGTCGAAGCTCTCGCGGATCTCCTTCAGCCCCAGGTCGTCGCCGCCCTCCATGAGCTGCTTGCGGACGAACGTCTTGGGGTTGAGGTCCTCGAACTCGAAGTCCTTGAACTCGGGTCCCAGCTCGGTGCGGATGTCCTGCTTGGCGCTCTCCGAGAACTCACGGACCTTGCGGATGAAGCGCGAGGCGTCCTGGATAACCTTCGGCAGCTTGTCCGGGCCGAAGATCAGCATGCCCAGAACCGCGAGCGTCACCAGCTCGAGTACGCCTATGTCATTGAACACCCTGTTGCTCCCTGTGTTCTCCGAGACCGTGTCGGTCGAGGTCCGGACCCGGCCCACGGTACCCGTCGAAACTGCCCGCGCGGTAGCGCGCAGGGCCTGTCACGTGCCGTCGGCCGAGCCGAGTGTCAAAGAGATGGACAGGTCTTTACCACCGCGGGTCAGCCTGAGCTCCAGACGGTCGCCCGGGCGGTGCGCGCGGATCTTCACGATCAGCTCCTCGCCGCTGTGCACCCGCCGGCCGCCGACCTCGGTGATGACGTCCCCGGACCTGATCCCGGCCTTGGCCCCGGGGCCGCCCGGGGTCACCGCGTCCTTGCCGCCCGCCTCCCGCACGCCGACCTTGGCGCCGTCCCCCGCGTACTTCATGTCGAGGGTGACGCCGATCACCGGGTGGGTGGCCTTCCCTGTGTTGATCAGCTCCTCGGCGACCCGCTTGCCCTGGTTGATCGGTATCGCGAAGCCGAGGCCGATGGAACCCGCCTGGCCGCCCTCCTCCGACGAACTGCTGTCGGCGGCCCGGATGGCGCTGTTGATGCCGATGACATGGGCGTCGGTGTCGACCAGCGGACCGCCGGAGTTGCCCGGGTTGATCGGTGCGTCGGTCTGGAGCGCGTCGACATAGCTGATGTCGCTGCCGTCGCCCTTCTCGCCGCCCGCGGTGATCGGCCGGTCCTTGGCGCTGATGATGCCGGAGGTGACGGTGTTGGACAGGTCGAAGGGGGCGCCGATGGCCACCACCGGGTCACCGACCCGCACGTTGTCGGAGTTGCCCAGCGGCAGCGGCTTGAGCCCGGAGACGCCGGTGACCTTGACGACCGCCAGGTCGTAGCCGCTGTCCTTGCCGACGACCTCGCCGCGCGCGGTCTCCCCGCCGCTGAACGTGACGGTGATCTCACCGCCCTGACCGGCCGGGGCCACCACGTGGTTGTTGGTGAGGATGTGGCCGGAGGAGTCGAGGACGAAGCCGGTGCCCGTGCCGGACTCGGTGGAACCGCTGACGTGGAGGGTGACCACGCTGGGCAGGGCGCTGGCCGCGATTCCGGCGACGCTGTCGGGGGCGCGGCCGCCGGTGTCACGGGAGGCCTGCGGCAGCTCGACCCGGGTGAGCCCGCCGTTGCGCTCGACGTAGGCGCCGATGCCGCCACCGATGCCACCCGCCACCAGGGCGAGCAGCACCGCACCGATCAGCAAGGAGCCGCGTCGGCTCTTCCCGCGGCCGGTCCCGGCCCCGAGCGCCGGGCCCGGATTGGTGAGCGGCTCCCCGGGGGCACCCCAGGGGTCGTACTGGAGCCACTGCGACGAAGTTCCCTGCTGGGGCTGCTGAGCCTGCTGGGCCTGGGGAGGCTGCTGCGGTGCGTGCGGCTGCGGTGCGGTGTGCGGCTGCTGAGGCACGGGGGCGGCGGCGGGCGGCGCGGGGATGCCCGCGCCGTTCGTCCCCGGGTGCTGCGGGGGTACGGGGGTGCCGTGCGCCGGGGTCGGGACCGGCCGCTGCACGGGGGGCGCGGGGGCCCAGGGGCCGGGACCGCCGTAGGGCGGGGTGCTGTACTCGTCGGGCTCGTGCAGCGGCTTCACAAGCCGGGCCGCCGGGGCCTCGGGCAGCGGCCCGGGGGCCGGGGTGCCGGCCGGGAGCGGCGTTTCCTCAGCGGCGGGCGGCTCGTCCGGCGTGGTGCGGGTGACGGCCGTCGACGTGGGCCTGCTCCACCACTTCGCCTTCGGCCCGGTGGACTTACCGTCTTCCATGCTCTCCCCGAAACTGCCGCAACTGGCCTGTGCACGCCCCGCCGGGGCGTTCCTCCCGGAACTGCTCCCGGAATTCAACCAGGTTTGCGAATGCTTGCGCAGACCCTCGGCTGCCCGCACAACCCCTCGGCTGCCAGCGCGGAGCTCCGGTCAGCGCCGGGAGGAGAGCGGCAGGCGGAGGTCGGCCGGGGCGGGCATGGCCGGACTCGGTGGCTTGGCCCACGGCGGGGGCGACGACTGCGCCCCGAGCGGCGGTGCGGTGGACACCGGGGGCTTCGTGACCAGTCGGCCGAAGACCTCGGCGAAGAGCGGGGTGGGGGCGGTCGGGCGTATCAGCGGCGACGCGGACGTGCTGTTCAGCGCCCCCGTGGCGAACGGGCTGCCCGCGAGGCTCTCCCCGGAGAGCACCGCGGGGGTGGTGGCGACGACCGGTGCCGCCGGAGCGGCACCCGGCACGGCCGACGGGGCGGCGGCGGTCGAGCTCTCGCGCTCCCCGCGCACCCCGAGCAGGCCCTTGCCGCCGCTGCCGCGACGGCTGACCGAGCCGCCCTTCTCGCCGCGCGCCGTGGTGTCGAGCGGGGTCACCGCGTTTCCGCCGCCCGCGGCCCGGGCCGCGGGACTGGAACCGGCGCCCGAGGGCAGCGCACCGCCGAGCGCGATCGCGGCCAGCGATACGGCACTGGCGGCCGCGAAGGCGAATCTCCGGCCGCGCCAGGGAGACCGCTCGCCTTCCCGGCCCACCTCGTGGATACGGAAGCCGGAACGGGCGGATCCGGCCGGCAGCACGGCGGAGGAGCCGTGCGGGACCGGCAGGTAGCCGAAACCGCCGAACGGTTCGTTCGCCGGTGCGCCGGGGCGGCTGCCGGACGGCTGGACCACGGGGAAGAAACCCTCCGCGAAGCGCCCGGAGCCGCCGAATGGTCCGTCCGGGCCGTCGTCGCCCCCTCCCGGCCCCCCGGGAAGGCCCTGCAGCCGGGCGAGGAAGCCCTCGGACGGCGACGGCGGGGCGGACTGGGCGAAGACGCTCTTGAGGCGCCGCTGCGCCGCGGCCTCGGCCTTGCACTTGGCGCAGGTCGCGAGGTGGGCGAGGACCCGTTCACGGGCGTCGTGCTTCAGCTCGCCGTCGACAAGCGCGGCGAGGCGGTCCCCCAGGTGCTGTTCCGCGGGGGTCGGATCTGTGCCGCTCACGCCGTTCCGCCCTCCCCCGCCAGGACCGCGCCCGCCAGCGAGCGCTGCTCGGCGCGGGCCTCGGGCGAACGGTGCCGCAGGGCCTTGCGCAGATGCGAGCGCCCGCGGTGGATACGGCTGCGCACGGTGCCGAGCTTCACGCCCAGCGTCGCGGCGATCTCCTCGTACGAAAGGCCCTCGATGTCGCAGAGCACGACGGCGGCACGGAACTCGGGCGCCAGGGTGTCCAGCGCGTGCTGCACGTCCGCGTCGAAGTGGGTGTCGTTGAAGACCTGCTGCGGGGACGGCTCGCGGCTCGGCAGCCGCTCGGCGGCGTCGTCGCCGAGCGAGTCGAAACGGATCCGCTGCTTGCGACGCACCATGTCGAGGAACAGGTTCGTCGTGATGCGGTGCAGCCAGCCCTCGAACGTGCCCGGCGTATAGGTCGACAGGGACCGGAAGACCCGGACGAAGACCTCCTGGGTGAGGTCCTCCGCGTCGTGCTGGTTGCCCGTCAGCCGGTACGCGAGGCGGTAGACCCGGCCGCTGTGCGTGCTGACGATCTCTTCCCAAGAGGGCGGTGTCCACGCCTGGGATTCCGCGTCGGAGGCGAAGGTCGCGGTCGTTGCGGAGTCGTTGGAAGAACGGTCAGCGATGTTGGTCACGGATTTCGGCTCACCCGCCGACCTGAGAAAGCGCCGCAGCACTCCTCCCCGATCCACAGGCGCAGCCGCACCTCCCCTATCGGCTCTGGTGGTGTCCAGTGGAGCCCCTACCATAGCCACCTCGCCCGTTAGCTCCGGATAAGCCTTATTCCTGCTGGGGCCGGGGATCGCCCCCGGGAACCGCCGGCCCGCGGATACCGGACCCGATCGGCGGGCCGTTTCCCCGGGCTTTCCCCTGCCCCTGCATAACGCCCGGTCCCATCTGCGGGTTCCCGGGCACAGCGGATACAGTCACCGTTGCGCCAACTAAGGGGACAGGAGAGGGTCATTACCGCCAACCGGCAGACGAGCTGGGCATTCGCCGACGCCTTTGTCGCCGAGGACGAAGCTCTGCTCTGGGCCCGCGACCGGGCCCACGAGACGGGGCTCCGCCCGGTGTCGCCAGGTACCGGCGCCGCGCTGCGTCTACTTGCCGGCACGACGGACGCCAAGGCGGTGGCCGAGATCGGCACCGGAACGGGCGTGTCCGGGCTCTACCTGCTGGACGGGATGCGGCCGGACGGCGTACTGACCACGGTCGACCCGGAGCCCGAGCGCCAGCAGTTCGCCCGCGAGGCGTTCCGGGCCGCGGGGTACGCCGCCAACCGGGCCCGCTTCATTCCGGGCCGCGCCCTGGACGTACTGCCGCGGCTCGCGGACGGCGGGTACGACCTCGTGTTCTGCGACGGCGACCGGCTGGAGACCCTGGAATACCTCGCTGAATCGTTGCGCCTGCTGCGCCCCGGCGGCCTGGTCTGCTTCGAGGGCATGTTCGCGGACGGCCGTACGGTCGACTCGGCCGCGCAGCCCGCCGAGGTGCTGCGGGTGCGGGAGCTGCTGCGCACGGTACGGGAGAGCCAGGAGCTGATGGCGACGCTGCTGCCGGTGGGCGACGGGCTGCTGTGCGCGGTGCGCCAGGGCTGATCCCGGCCCCGGGCGGCCCGGCGGGTGCGGGCGGTCATGGATGTGCCGCTGCCCCGGCACGGACGACGTGCCGGGGCAGCGGTGAAGTGTGGGCTTCTGGGCTCAGCCGACGACCTTCTTGAGAGCGTCGCCGAGTGCACCGGCCTCGTCCGGCGTCAGCTCCACGACAAGCCGACCGCCACCTTCGAGCGGAACTCGCATGACGATGCCCCGCCCCTCCTTTGTCACCTCGAGCGGGCCGTCGCCCGTCCGCGGCTTCATGGCCGCCATGCTCGTTCCCCTTCCTGAAACCAGCTCATCGCAACCGGCGGCCCCGATGAAGGGTGCTGTGTCACCGGCATCGAACACATTGCTTCCAGGCCATTATCCCGCATCACAGACCCCGATGACCAACATCGGTCTGCATCGCTTGTGCAACGCGCTCTCGCAAAACCACTCAATTCGGCGATCGGCCTGCGATACTCCGCCCCCTGTACCCCCGCAATGGCGCGCATTTATTAGACGCAGGTCACATGTCGGCCCCCGCCGGAGTCGGCCATGCTTGCCTGGACAGGCATGGCCCAGGTGCGAAGGGACTACGAAATGGCCGACCACATGGCGGACAGCGTGCTCTGCGAAGTGAGCGACGGACTGGCGACGATCACGATCAATCGCCCCGATGCGATGAACGCCATGAACACCGCGGCCAAGGTGGCGCTGCGCGACGCGCTGGAATCCGTGGCCGCCGACACCGCCGTACGTGCCGTGCTGCTCACCGCGACCGGGCGGGCGTTCTGCGTCGGGCAGGACCTGAAGGAGCACGTCGCCACGCTCGAAAGCACCCGCGAGGCGGGCAGCGGCAACGCGCTGAGCACCGTGAAGGAGCACTACAACCCGATCGTGCGGGCCATCGCGGGGATGCCGAAGCCGGTCGTGGCCGGGGTGAACGGCGTGGCCGCCGGAGCCGGTTTCGGCTTCGCCCTCGCCTGCGACTACCGGGTGGTCGCCGACACCGCCTCGTTCAACACCTCCTTCGCCGGAGTGGCCCTCACCGCGGACTCGGGCGTCTCCTGGACGCTGCCGCGGCTGATCGGCCCGAGCCGCGCCGCCGACCTGCTGCTCTTCCCGCGCTCGATCTCCGCGCAGGACGCCTACGAGCTCGGCATCGTGAACCGGCTGGTGCCCGCCGCCGAGCTGGCCGCCGAGGCCGCGGCGGTGGCCCGCACCCTGGCCGACGGCCCCACCGTGGCGTACGCGGCGCTGAAGGAGTCCCTGGCCCACGGCGCGGACCACGGGCTGGGCGAGGCCCTGGAGAAGGAGGACGAGCTCCAGACCCGGGCGGGCGCCTCCGAGGACCACACGATCGCGGTGCGGGCATTCCTGAACAAGGAGAAGCCGAAGTATCTCGGCCGTTAGGGCCCGGGCCGCGTCCGGCGGATCCCGGCCGGACGCGGCCGCTACGCCCCGGTGCCGCGGGCCACGCAGCCGGCGAGGTGGTCGTCGACCAGGCCGCACGCCTGCATCAGGGCGTAGGCCGTGGTGGGGCCGACGAAACGGACTCCGCGCTTCTTGAGGTCCTTGGCCAGGGCGGTGGACTCCGGGGTGACCGCCGGGACGTCGCCCGTGGTGCGCGGGGCCGGCCGGGCGGCCGCGTCCGGGGCGTGGGACCAGATCAGTCCGTCCAGCTCGCCGGGGTCCCAGCCGGCCAGCACCTTGGCGTTGGCCAGGGTCGCCTCGATCTTCGCGCGGTTGCGGATGATGCCCGTGTCGGCGAGGAGGCGCTCCTTGTCGGCGTCGGTGAACTCCGCGACCTCGGCGATCCGGAAGCCCGCGAAGGCGGCGCGGAAGCCCTCCCGGCGGCGCAGGATCGTCAGCCAGGACAGGCCTGACTGGAAGGCCTCCAGGCACAGCCGTTCGAAGAGGGCGTCGTCGCCGTGGACGGGACGGCCCCATTCGGTGTCGTGGTACGCGATGTAGTCCTCGGTGGACAGACCCCAGGGGCAGCGCGGCGCGCCGTCCGGGCCCTTCTCGGTGCCGTCGCTCATCGCCGGGGCTCCTCTCCGCGCTCGTCGGTTCCGTGCTCGTCGGTTGCGTGCTCGTCGGTTGCGTGCTCGTCGGTGTGGCGGGCCGGCTCGGCCGGGGCCTCCCAGGGGGCCTTCGGCCGGTCCTCGGGCGGCTGCCACCCCTCGGGGGCCCGCTCCCGGGCCTCTTCGACGAGACCGGGGCCGCCGACCGCCGTGGCCTGCACGCCCGCCAGCGCGGACTCCAGCTCCGCGATCCGCGCGTCCCGCTCGGCGAGCTCGGCACCGAGCCGGTCGAGGGTCTCGTCGACGTCCATCATGCGATAGCCCCGCAGGGCCACCGGAATCCGCAGGGCGTCGAGATCCGCCCGGCCGACCGGCCGGGTCGCGGGCAGCGGGTCGGTCAGCCGCTCGGGCGCCACGTCCTGGAGGATCGCCGTTCTCCCCCCGCCGACCACCGCCAGGGTGACCGCGGCCACCACCACGACCATCGTCACCAGCAAGAACCAGAACACGCGCATCTCCCCGGAAGCGGAAACCTGTCCGGGTCCGATCGTGCCATGCGGCACCGACAGCCGGTGTCCGGCGGGACAGCCGTCCCTGCGGCCGCCCCGCCATCGCTTAGGGTCACAGGCGAATCACGGGTGACGGAACAGAGGAGAGACGCGGATGCGAAGCGGTGCGCTCAGGCTGGGGCGGCGCGAATTCGGTGCGCACGAGCCGGTGATCATGGCGATCGTGAACCGCACCCCGGACTCCTTCTACGACCAGGGGGCCACCTTCCGGGACGAGCCCGCGCTCGCCCGGGTCGAGCAGGCGATCGCGGACGGTGCGGCGATCGTCGACATCGGCGGGGTGAAGGCGGGGCCCGGCGAGGAGGTCACCGCCGAGGAGGAGGCGCGCCGCACGGTGGGCTTCGTCGCGGAGGTGCGCCGCCGCCACCCGGACGTGGTGATCAGCGTCGACACCTGGCGCCACGACGTGGGCGAGGCGGTCTGCGAGGCCGGGGCGGACCTGCTGAACGACGCGTGGGGCGGCGTGGACCCGAAGCTCGCGGAGGTCGCCGCGCGGTACGGCGCCGGTCTGGTCTGCACGCACGCCGGCGGCGCCGAGCCGCGTACCCGGCCGCACCGGATCGCGTACGACGACGTGATGGCGGACATCCTGCGGGTGACGGTGGGACTGGCCGAGCGGGCGGTGGCGCTCGGGGTGCGGCCCGACGGGATCATGATCGACCCCGGTCATGACTTCGGGAAGAACACCCGGCACTCCCTGGAGGCGACCCGGCGGCTGGGCGAGATGACGGAGACCGGCTGGCCGGTGCTCGTCTCGCTGTCCAACAAGGACTTCGTCGGCGAGACCCTGGACCGGCCGGTGAAGGAGCGGGTCGTCGGGACGCTCGCGACCACGGCCGTGTCGGCCTGGCTGGGCGCGCAGGTGTACCGGGTCCACGAGGTGGCCGAGACCCGGCAGGTGCTGGACATGGTGGCGTCCATCGCCGGGCACCGCGAGCCCGCCGTGGCCCGGCGCGGTCTGGCCTGACCGGGGCCGCCGCTCCGAGCGGCGGCCCCGCGTGGGCCTACCGGCCGATCTCCTTCGTGACGAGCGCGACCGCCTCGTCCACGTCGTCCGTGACGTGGAACAGCATCAGGTCGTGCTCGGACGCCTTGCCCTGGGCCACCACCGTGTCCCGCAGCCAGTCCACCAGCCCGTTCCAGTACGCCGTGCCGAACAGCACGATGGGGAAGCGGGTGACCTTGCGCGTCTGGACGAGGGTGAGGGCCTCGAACAGTTCGTCCAGCGTGCCGAGGCCGCCGGGCAGCACGACGAACCCCTGGGCGTACTTCACGAACATCGTCTTCCGGACGAAGAAGTAGCGGAAGTTGACGCCGATGTCGACGTGCTGGTTGAGGCCGGACTCGAAGGGCAGCTCGATGCCGAGGCCTACCGAGACTCCCTTCGCCTCCCGCGCCCCCTTGTTCGCCGCCTCCATGGCGCCCGGACCGCCGCCGGTGATCACCGCGAACCCGGCCTCGACCAGGGCCTTGCCGATCCGTACACCCGCTTCGTACTCGGGTCCGTCGGCCGGGGTGCGGGCCGAGCCGAAGACGCTGATCGCGCTGGGCAGTTCGGCCAGCGCGCCGAATCCCTCGACGAACTCCGACTGGATGCGCATCACCCGCCAGGGGTCGGTGTGCACCCACTCGGAGTCGCCCTCGCTGTCCAGCAGCCGCTGGTCGGTGGTGCCGGGCTGTACTTGTTCCCTGCGGCGCAGCACCGGCCCGAGCCGCTGCTCCTCGGGGACGCGCGCTTCCTCGGGGTTGCCCATGACCTGCTCCCTCCGACAACGATGGGCGGTCGTCGGGCGACGGCCGCCCCTGGTCAGGCCAGGGTAGATCGCCGGAGGCGACGGACGGGGAAATGCCGTGGGTCAGCCGGTGAGCCAGGAGCGGAGCCGCTCCTCGCAGTGGGTGATCCGCTCGGTCCGCACGTGCTCGTCCCGCTTGTGCGCGAACAGCGGGTCGCCGGGGCCGTAGTTGACCGCGGGAATGCCGAGGGAGCCGAAGCGGGAGACGTCCGTCCAGCCGAACTTGGGCCGGGCGGTGCCGCCCACCGCCGCCATGAACGCCTTGGCGGCCGGGTGGGAGAGGCCGGGCATGGCCGCGCCCGAGTGGTCGTCGACGACGAACTCGGCGACACCGCAGTCCGCGAAGACCTCCCGGACGTGGGCCAGCGCCTCCTCGGCGCTGCGGTCGGGGGCGTAGCGGAAGTTGACGACGACGGTGCAGGCGTCCGGGATGACGTTGTTGGCGACGCCGCCCTCGATGCGCACCGCGTTCAGGCCCTCGCGGTATTCGAGCCCGTCGATGACCGGGCGGCGCGGCTCGTACGCGGCGAGGCGGGCCAGGACCGGGGCGGCGGCGTGGATGGCGTTGGAGCCCATCCAGGCGCGCGCGGAGTGCGAGCGCTCGCCCTCGGTACGGAGGAAGACCCGCAGGGTGCCCTGGCAGCCGCCCTCGACCTCGCCGTCGGAGCCCTCCAGCAGGACCGCGAAGTCGCCCGCGAGCCAGTCGGGGTGGGCGTCGGCGACGTGACCGAGCCCGTTGAGGTGCGCGGCGACCTCCTCGTTGTCGTAGAAGACGAAGGTGAGGTCGCGGTTGGGCTCGGGGACGGTCGCGGCGATCCGCAGCTGGACGGCGACGCCCGACTTCATGTCGGAGGTGCCGCAGCCCCACAGCACCCCGTCCCCGTCGAGCCGGGAGGGCACGTTGTCGGCGATCGGCACGGTGTCGATGTGCCCGGCGAGCACCACCCGCTCGGCCCGGCCCAGGTTCGTCCGGGCCACGACGTTGTTGCCGTGCCGGTCGACCGTCAGGTGCGGGAGGGTGCGCAGGGCCGCCTCGATCGCGTCCGCGAGGTCCTTCTCCTGACCGCTGACCGACGGGAAGTCGACGAGCCTGGCGGTGAGCGCCGGGCCGTCGAGGGTGAGGTCAAGTGTGGTTTCGGGCATGACACCGACCCTAAGGGACCGGACGGGCGCACCGGATCGGGCGGCGCGGGGGCCCGGCGTCGCCGAAGAGGGCCCCTGGGCCCTCGGACCCGGGCGGACACTCAAGTACGGTGGGCGCGTGCCCCGGACCGTCTCTCCCGCCCGCCGCCGCACAGGCCGCGGCCGCCTCCTGCGTATCACTGCTGCTCTGGTCGTCCTCGCCGCGCTCGGCGGCTACATGACCGTGCAGTACATAACGAGCAGCAAGGTCATCGACGGCTGCGTCGTGGAGTCCGCCGACGGTGCGGCGGGTGAGCGGCGTACGTACCGGATGAGTCCGGAGCAGGCCGTCAACGCGGCGACGATCTCGGCGGTCGGCACCTCGCGGGGGATGCCGGAGCGTGCCGTGACCATCGCGCTGGCGACCGCGCTCCAGGAGTCGGGGCTGCGCAACATCGAGCACGGCGACCGCGACTCGCTGGGGCTCTTCCAGCAGCGGCCCTCGCAGGGCTGGGGCACCGCGGAGCAGATCCTGGACCCGGTGTACTCCGCCGGGGAGTTCTACCAGCACCTGGCCGAGGTCCCCGGCTATTCGCGGCTGCCGCTGACGGTCGCCGCGCAGCGGGTGCAGCGCAGCGGCTTCCCGCAGGCGTACGCGAAGCACGAGCCGGACGCGGCCCTGCTGGCGGCCGCGCTGACCGGCCGTACGCCCGCCGCGCTGAACTGCGCGCCGCCCCGGGCCACGGCCGCCGTCGCCGACCCGGCGAAGGTGCGGGCGGAGCTGGTGCGCGCCTTCGGCAAGAACGTGCTGCCCGCCGCCGACAAGGCGCCCCGCGACGGCGCGGGTGCGGCCGGCGCGGCGGCGACGGGCGTCGTCTCGGTGCCGGTGCCCACGGCCCGCAAGTCCGGGGAGGGCGCCGGGAGCGGCACCGCGGCCCGGCGCGGCTGGGAGCTGGCGCACTGGGCGGTCGCGCAGTCGGAGGCGCTCCGTCTCGGCCGGGTCTCGTACGCGGGCCGGGTGTGGGAGGCCGGGTCGGGGTGGCGGACGGAAGCCGAGGACACCAGCGGCACGGACGTCCGCATCCGGCTCGCGCAGTAGGCCGCGTGCGGCCCGGACGGCAGACCGCGTACGCCCCTGGGGGAAGGCCGCGTCCCGCTCGCGCGACGGGTCGCGCCGGGCCCGGGTGGCGGGCCGCGTCAGTCAGTGGACGGTAGTTCGAACCTTCACCCGGAAGGTGCGCTCCGGCCCGTTTCGAGCGCCCCCTCGCACTCCCCTCCCGTACTCGCTCAGCGGTCCGCGAATTCCCTGGTGGGCCTGGTGAAGTGACGGTTCAGCAAGCTCCGCTGGAATGCCACGTTCGCCCGGATTCCTCCGCCACGGGCCACGCGCCGCATTACCGACTCTTTACCTCGGTCCACCGCAACCTCCCCCGGCCTTTTGACGGTTGTCATTGCGTCCGATCAACGGACAGACCGCATTTCTCATTCCGTCGAAGGAGCATCATGTCCCTCCCCCTGACCCGCCGGATCGCCCGTGCCGCGCTGCTGATCGCCGCGGGTGCGGCCCCCGTGGTCGGTGCGGCCGGAGCCGCGGGCGCCGCGGAGCTCCCGCAGACCCCGGACCTCGGCGGTCTGACCAGCGTCGACGGCTCCAACCTCGGCAAGACGGTCGACGGCACGGCCAAGCAGGGCACCCAGGTGGCGGGCGAGACCGGCGGCCGCCTCGTCGGGACGGCCCTCCCGGCCGCGCACCGGACCGTCGGCGGCGCCGCCCCGACCGTGCAGAAGGCGGCGGGGGGCGCCGCCGGCACCGCGGGCCAGGTCCTCGGCGACGCCGCCGGTACCGCCACCCGGGGCGGCCTGCCGCTCGGCTGATCCGTACATGCGTGAGGGGCCCCGGGAG
>NZ_JBHJQP010000211.1:0-13237 GCF_042262625.1 Streptomyces sp. NPDC056347
CCCTTCCGCGGGGCCGTTCCCCGGGGATCAGGCCACTTCGGCGGCGGCCCCCGGCCCGCGGAAGGTGCGGCGGTACATGTTCGGCGTGGTACCCAGGGCGCGTACGAACTGGTGGCGCAGGGCCGCGGCCGTCCCGAAACCGGCGCGCCTCGCGATGGTGTCCACCGTCTCGTCGGACGTCTCCAGCAGGTGCTGGGCCAGCAGGACCCGCTGGCGCAGCAGCCAGCGGTACGGCGTGGTGCCGGTCTCCTGGTGGAAGCGGCGGGCGAAGGTGCGCGGCGACATGTGGGCCTGCGCGGCCAGCTGCTCGACGGTCATCTCCCGGTCGAGGTGGCGCTCCATCCAGACGAGCGTCTCGCCGACGGTGTCGCAGGAGGTGCGGGGCAGCGGACGTTCGATGTACTGGGCCTGGCCGCCGTCCCGGTGCGGCGGCACCACCATGCGGCGGGCGAGCGCGTTGGCGGTGTCCGGGCCGTAGGCCTGCCGGATCAGATGCAGACAGGCGTCGATCCCGGCCGACGTGCCCGCCGAGGTGATGATCGGGCCCTCGTCCACGTACAGCACGTCGGGCTCGACGACGGCCCGGGGGTAGCGGCGGGCCAGCTCCTGCGTGTGGCGCCAGTGGGTGGTGCAGCGGCGCCCGTCCAGCAGTCCGGCCGCGCCGAGGACGTACGCGCCGGAGCAGACGCTCAGCACGCGGGCGCCCCGGTCCACCGCCCGTCGCAGGGCGTCGAGGACCTCCTCGGGGTACTCCCGGTCCACGTAGTGGCCGCCCGCGGGGACCGCGATGAGGTCGGCCTCCTCCAGGCGGTCGAGGCCGTGCGGGGTGCTGAGGGTGAAACCGGCGTGGGTGTGCAGCACCGGGCCCTCGGCGGAGACCACCGCGAAGTCGTGGGCCGGCAGCCCCTCCTCGCTGCGGTCGAGCCCGAAGACCTCGCACAGCACCCCCAGCTCGAAGGGGTGGACCTCGTCGAGGAGCAGAACGGCGACATTCTTCAGCATGACACCAGTGTGGCAGTAATTCGAGGTTCCATGACAGTCCTGCCACTGCCGCGATCCGTCGCCGCGGACGAGAGTGAAGCCATGAACGCGATCCAGAACGTCCTCGGCATATCCCTTCTCGTCCTCCTCTTCCTGGCGCCCACCCTGGCCGGGCTCGCCCGGGAACGCCGCATCGACCGCGAGCTCCGCGCCGCCGGGACGGAGCCCGCACCCGTCCCGAGGCGCCCGTACATCAGAAGCTGGGCCCGCGTCTGATGCCGTGTCCGGGGCCCGCACCCCCCGGGGGACACGTACGGCAAGGGGCCGGCCCCGCCGCCACGCGGCAGGACCGGCCCCGAACCCGTACCGGCCTAGAAGTCGTCGTCGAAGGCGACCGAGCCCTCCACGGCCACCTGGTACGCGGACGGGCGGCGCTCGAAGAAGTTCGTCAGCTCCTGCACGCCCTGGAGCTCCATGAACGAGAACGGGTTCTCCGAGCCGTAGACCGGCGGGAAGCCCAGCCGGGTCAGGCGCTGGTCGGCGACGCACTCCAGGTACTGCCGCATCGACTCGGTGTTCATGCCCGGCAGCCCGTCACCGCACAGGTCGCGGCCGAACTGCAGCTCCGCCGCCACGGCCTCCTTCAGCATGTCGGTGACCTGCTGCCGGAGCTCGTCGTCGAAGAGGTCGGGCTCCTCCTTGCGGACGGTGTCCACCACCTCGAACGCGAAGTTCATGTGCATCGTCTCGTCCCGGAACACCCAGTTGGTGCCGGTGGCCAGACCGTGCAGCAGACCCCGCGAGCGGAACCAGTAGACGTACGCGAACGCGCCGTAGAAGAACAGCCCCTCGATGCACGCCGCGAAGCAGATCAGGTTGAGCAGGAAGCGGCGGCGGTCGGCCTTCGTCTCCAGCCGGTCGATCTTCTCTACCGAGTCCATCCACTTGAAGCAGAACCGCGCCTTCTCACGGATCGACGGGATCTCCTCGACCGCGTCGAACGCCGCCGCCCGGTCGTCCGGGTCGGGCAGGTACGTGTCCAGCAGTGTCAGATAGAACTGGACGTGCACGGCCTCCTCGAAGAGCTGCCGCGACAGGTAGAGCCGCGCCTCGGGGGAGTTGATGTGCTTGTACAGCGTCAGCACGAGGTTGTTGGAGACGATCGAGTCACCCGTCGCGAAGAACGCGACCAGCCGGCCGATCATGTGCTGCTCGCCGGGGGACAGCTTGGCGAGGTCGGCGACGTCGGAGTGGAGGTCGACCTCCTCCACCGTCCAGGTGTTCTTGATCGCGTCCCGGTAGCGCTCGTAGAAGTCCGGGTAGCGCATCGGGCGCAGGGTCAGCTCGAAGCCCGGGTCCAGCAGGTTCTTCTCGGAGTTGGTGGAGCTCATTACTGGCAGGCCTCGCAGGACTCGGGGTTTTCGAGGGAGCAGGCGATCGCGTCCGCGTCGGGTGCCGACGCCTGCTGCACGGGAACGGGGGCGGTGGCCGCGGCCTGTCCGGACGCCGCGCGGGCGATCCGGGTCGCCGGGCGCGAACGCAGGTAGTACGTCGTCTTCAGCCCCTGCTTCCAGGCGTACGCGTACATCGAGGAGAGCTTGCCGATCGTCGGCGTCTCCAGGAACAGGTTCAGCGACTGGCTCTGGTCCAGGAACGGCGTACGGGCCGCCGCCATGTCGATCAGGCCGCGCTGCGGGATCTCCCACGCCGTGCGGTACAGCGCCCGTACGTTCTCGGGAATCCAGGCGAAGCCCTGCACCGAGCCGCTCGCCTCGCGCAGCGCCTCACGGGTCCGCGCGTCCCACACGCCGAGCTGCTTCAGCTCCTCCACCAGGTAGGCGTTGACCTGGAGGAACTCGCCGCTGAGCGTCTCGCGCTTGAACAGGTTGGAGACCTGCGGCTCGATGCACTCGTACACGCCGGCGATCGAGGCGATCGTCGCGGTCGGCGCGATGGCCAGCAGCAGCGAGTTGCGCATCCCGGACTTCGCGACCCGGGCGCGCAGCGCCTCCCAGCGCTCCGGCCAGTTCAGCTCGGTGGCGTAGTGGTCGGGGTGCAGCACCCCGCGCGCCGCGCGCGTGCGCTCCCAGGCGGGCAGCGGGCCGGAGCGTTCCGCGAGCGCGCAGGACGCCTCGTAGGCGGCGAGCATGATCCGCTCGGAGATCTTCGTGGACAGGGCCCGCGCCCCGGGGGAGTCGAAGGGCAGCCGCAGCTGGAAGAAGACGTCCTGGAGCCCCATGGCGCCCAGGCCCACCGGGCGCCACTGGGCGTTGGAGCGGCCCGCCTGCTCGGTCGGGTAGAAGTTGATGTCGACGACCCGGTCCAGGAAGGTCACCGCGGTACGGACGGTGGCGTCCAGCCGCTCCCAGTCGATGTCGCCGTCGGCGACGAACGCGCCGAGGTTGACCGAGCCCAGGTTGCAGACGGCGGTCTCGCCGTCGTCGGTGACCTCCAGGATCTCGGTGCACAGGTTGGAGGAGTGGACGACGCTGCCCGGCTCGGCGGTCTGGTTCGCGGTCCGGTTGGAGGCGTCCTTGAAGGTCATCCAGCCCTGGCCGGTCTGGGCGAGGGTGCGCATCATCCGGCCGTACAGCTCGCGGGCCGGGAGCGTCCTGCGGGCCAGCCCGGCGGCCTCCGCGGCCCGGTACGCGGCGTCGAACTCGTCGCCCCACAGGTCGACCAGCCCGGGCACGTCGACCGGCGAGAACAGCGACCACTCGGCGTCCGCCTCGACCCGGCGCATGAACTCGTCCGGGATCCAGTGCGCCAGGTTCAGGTTGTGCGTGCGCCGCTGGTCCTCGCCGGTGTTGTCGCGCAGCTCCAGGAACTCCTCGATGTCCGCGTGCCAGGTCTCCAGGTAGACGGCGGCGGCGCCCTTGCGGCGGCCCCCCTGGTTGACCGCGGCGACCGAGGCGTCCAGCGTCTTCAGGAACGGCACGATGCCGTTGGAGTGCCCGTTGGTGCCGCGGATCAGCGAGCCGCGGGAGCGGATGCGGGAGTACGAGAGGCCGATGCCGCCCGCGTGCTTCGAGAGCCGGGCCACCTGGTGGTAGCGGTCGTAGATCGAGTCCAGCTCGTCCAGCGGCGAGTCCAGCAGGTAGCAGGAGGACATCTGCGGGTGCCGGGTGCCGGAGTTGAAGAGGGTGGGGGAGGAGGGCAGGTAGTCGAGCCGGCTCATCAGCCCGTACAGCGCCGCCACCTCGTCCAGGGCGCGCTGCGACTCGTCCTCGGCGAGCCCGCAGGCCACCCGGAGCATGAAGTGCTGGGGGGTCTCGACGACCTGGCGGGTGTGCGGGTGGCGCAGCAGGTAGCGGCTGTGCAGGGTCCGCAGCCCGAAGTAGCCGAAGCGGTCGTCGGCGCCGTCCGCGAGCGAACGCTCCACCAGCGCGTCCAGGGCGGCCGCGTGCCGGGCGACGAAGGCGGCGGTGCGGTCCGCGATCAGGCCCTCGCGGTGCCCCACGGCGACCGAGGCGGAGAAGGAGTCCGCGCCCTGGCCCGCCGCCTCGTCCGCGACGGCGAGGGTCAGCAGCCTGGCCGCCAGCCGGGAGTACGCGGGGTCCTCGGAGATCAGGCCCGCGGCCGCCTCGGTGGCCAGCGAACGCAGCTCGGCCCCGTCCGCCCGCGCGCTGCGGCCGCGCAGGGCGGCGGCGGCGACCCGGCCGGGGTCGGTGTCGGGCAGATCGGCGGTGAGGGCGGTCAGGGTCCGCAGCAGCGCCGCTCCGGGACCGTCCTGTGCGGCTGCCTCGGACTCGGCGGCCACGGGCGCGGCGACTGAAGCCGGATCGGCTGGCGCGATGGTCACGTGATGCTCTCCCACGCTCGGCTCGGGGCCGTCGGGGGAACGGGGGCAGCCCGCGAAGGCGCACCCGGGCCGGGTCGGAACTCCGCGCGGCGTCCACCGGCCCAACCACGAGGCCCGGACGTCTGGGCATCCGGATCGGTCGAGCCGGATGCGCTGTCGGCAGGTCGTCGGACTGACTCGGGGTGCACAAAAGCGCACCGGATACACCGTTGCGGGACAGTTCCGGATTCGCACCGGATTCCCCTGCGGCGACAGCGAGGACGAGCATACATGTGGGGGCCGTCCGATGGGACAGCCCCCAGATGTTGTGTCGGCCGACCGAGTCGCGAGCCGTTCCCGGACAGGCCGGCGGCCCGCCCCCGCCCCTCGGGAAGGGGCGGGAACGGGCCGTCCGGGGCCCGGAGAGGGGCCGTACGGGGCCTGGCGGGGGCGGTCAGTGACCGCCGCTCGGCGCGCCCGCGGTGGCGGGCGGGAGCTCCGCCTCGACGCCCGGGTCGCCCGCGTCGGCCGTGTAGTCGGCCGGCGAGGTCTCGTCCGTGCCGGCGGGTGCGTTCACGGCGTTCAGGACGAAGGTGAGCACCACCGTCACCACCACGTTCAGCACGAACGCGGTGAGGCCGATGTAGCCGATCTCCCCGATGCCGGGGATCTCCGCCGACGAACCGCCGAAGTGCTTCTGGGTCGGCGAGGCGACCCCGTACGCGGCGACGGTCCCGTACACCATGCCGACCGCCCAGCCCGCGAGCAGCGCCCAGCGGTGGAACCAGCGGGTGAACAGTCCGCCGACCAGGGCGGGCATCGTCTGGAGGATCCAGATCCCGCCGAGCAGCTGGAAGTTGATCGCGACGGTCTTGTCCATGGTGAGGACGAAGGCCAGCGCGCCGACCTTGACCAGCAGCGACACCAGCTTGGAGACCTTGGTCTCCTGCTCCGGGGTGGCGTCCGGCTTCAGGAAGTCCTTGTAGATGTTGCGGGTGAAGAGGTTGGCCGCCGCGATCGACATGATCGCGGCGGGCACCAGGGCGCCGATGCCGATGGCGGCGAACGCCACCCCCGCGAACCAGTCCGGGAACATGTTCTCGAACAGCTGCGGGATGGCCAGCTGGCCGTTGTCCACCTTGATCCCGGCGGCGATCGCCATGAAGCCGAGCAGCGCCAGCAGGCCGAGCATCAGCGAGTACAGCGGCAGGATCGTGGTGTTGCGCCGGATCACGTTGCGGCTGCGGCTGGAGAGCGTCGCCGTGATGGAGTGGGGGTACATGAACAGCGCCAGCGCCGAGCCCAGGGCCAGCGTCGCGTAGCCCCACTGGCCGGCCTCGCCCGGTGCGAGCGCGCCGCGCGGTTTGCCGGTGGCCGGACTGGTCTGCGAGAACGCCTCGCCCGCCTTGGCGAAGATGTCGTCGAAGCCGCCCAGTTTGATCGGGATGTAGATGATCGCCACCGCGATGACCAGGTAGATCAGCCCGTCCTTGACGAACGCGATCAGCGCGGGCGCACGCAGCCCGGAGGAGTAGGTGTACGCGGCGAGCACCGCGAACGCGAGCAGCAGCGGCAGGTCCTTGATGAACCAGTGCGTGTTCTCGCCGCCGCCGACGCCCATCACGTCCAGCACCGCCTGGATGCCGACGAGCTGGAGCGCGATGTACGGCATGGTGGCGAGGATGCCGGTGACGGCGACCGCCAGCGACAGCCCCTTCGAGCCGAAGCGCCCGCGGACGAAGTCCGAGGTGGTGACGTAGCCGTGCTTGTGCGAGACCGACCACAGCCGGGGCAGGAAGGTGAAGATCAGCGGGTACACCAGGATCGTGTACGGCACGGCGAAGAAGCCCGCCGCGCCCGCCGCGTAGATCGCCGCCGGCACGGCGACGAAGGTGTACGCCGTGTACAGGTCGCCGCCGAGCAGGAACCAGGTGACCCAGGTGCCGAACGACCGGCCGCCCAGGCCCCATTCGTCGAGGCTGGCCTCGTTCTCGGCCCTGCGCCAGCGGGCCGCCAGGAAGCCCATGACCGTGACGGCCACGAAGAAGAAGATGAAGACGCCGAGCGCGACGCCGTTCACACCGTCCTTCATGCCTGCTCACCCCCCTTGCGGGCGCGCTGGTCGCGCTGCCACAGCTTGTACGCGATCATCGTGAGCGCGGTGGAGATCAGCACCCAGAGCATCTGGTACCAGTAGAAGAACGGGATACCGATGAAGGTGGGGTCCACCTTCGCGTACGAACCCACCCAGAGCATCGCCACGAACGGCGCGACGAGACAGAGGGCGATGACCACTCTGACCGGTGTGACGATGGGTGGTTTTTCCTCTGGTTCCACTGACATGCGGCGACTCCGTCCCCTCGCTGATCACCCTTGTAATGCGCAGGAAATCTAGGGGAGGTTCCGGTCACCGTCACCCCCTGTCCGCATTGCGGTCCGGCAACGGTCCGACCGGTTGGTACGTATATGCGGAATCGCGTCATACGAGCGGGCGTTGGCCCGGACCAATGCACCCGGAAGGCCCCTGCGGAGTGGTGCGTTCCACAGGGGCCCGAGGGGTGATGACAGGGACAGGAGTGGCCGGAAAACGACCTTGAGGCGTACTCGGTCCCGTCCCGGCGCGGATCGGCGGCGGGGTGGCCCGCGGGTCAGTCGGTGGGCCGCTTGAGCCGCGCCACGAACTTGTACCGGTCACCGCGGTAGACCGAGCGCACCCACTCCACCGGCTCGCCCCGCCCGTCCACCGAGTGCCGGGAGAGCATCAGCATCGGCAGGCCCACGTCGGTGCCGAGCAGGTCGGCCTCGCGCGGGGTGGCCAGGGAGGTCTCGATGGTCTCCTCCGCCTCGGCCAGCCGTACGTCGTAGACCTCGGCCAGCGCGGTGTACAGAGAGGTGTACTTCACCAGCGAGCGGCGGAGCGCCGGGAAGCGCTTGGCCGAAAGGTGAGTGGTCTCGATCGCCATTGGCTCGCCGCTGGCCAGCCGGAGCCGCTCGATCCGCAGCACCCGGCCGCCGGCGTTGATGTCGAGCAGCCCGGCGAGGGTGTCGTCGGCCGTCACGTAGCCGATGTCCAGCAGCTGGGACGTCGGCTCCAGGCCCTGGGCGCGCATGTCCTCGGTGTACGAGGTGAGTTGGAGGGCCTGGGAGACCTTCGGCTTGGCCACGAAGGTGCCCTTGCCCTGGATGCGCTCCAGCCGGCCCTCGACGACCAGCTCCTGGAGCGCCTGGCGCACGGTGGTGCGCGAGGTGTCGAACTCGGCCGCCAGGGTGCGCTCCGGGGGCACGGGGGTGCCCGGCGGCATGGTGTCCGTCATGTCCAGCAGATGTCGCTTCAGCCGGTAGTACTTCGGGACGCGTGCCGTTCGTGTGGCCGCGCCCGTCTCGTTCTCCGTACTGCCCCCGTCGGCACCCATGGTCCGCCTTCCCGACGCTTGCGTTGCTGCCGTCACCGGCTCCTCCGTCTGTCGCGGCTCACATGGTGGCACGGTCCCGTCACGGCTGGTCGCCCTCCCTTAGGTGTCGGTCCTATAACGGACGCGAGTGCACTTCTTATACACCCTTGACACCCCAAAAGGTCTAGGCCAAGCTCCCGGTACTGGTCTAAACCATTAAAGACCAGGTCCAGCCCCAGCAGTACTCGTCGAATGTCTTCGCGGTGGGCGGGGTTGCAGTATCCCTGAGGAGGGTTTGGCGTGAAGCGCAAGCTCATCGCGGCGATCGGCGTCGCGGGCATGATGATCGGCCTCGCCGCGTGCGGCTCCGACGACGGTGGGGACAGCGGCAAGAAGTCCGGCCCGGACGCCTACAAGGGCGAGACCCTGACGGTCTGGACGATGTCCGGCTCGAACCCGCCCGGGTGGACCAAGACGGTCACCGAGGAATTCGAGAAGAAGACCAAGGCCAAGCTGAAGATCGAAGTCCAGGACTGGAACGGAATTCAGCAGAAGGTCACCACCGCCCTCTCCGAGTCCAACCCGCCGGACGTCCTGGAGATCGGCAACACCCAGACCCCGGCCTACGCCAAGACCGGCGGCCTCGCCGACCTCGGCGACCTCAAGAAGGAGATCGGCTCCGCCTGGGCCGACGGCGTCAACCAGCCCTCCATCTACGACGGCAAGCAGTACGCCCTGCCGTGGTACGTGGGCAACCGCGTCGTCATGTACAACAAGAAGGTCTTCAAGGACGCCGGTATCACCGAGACGCCGAAGACCCGCGCCGACCTCTTCAAGGCCTTCGAGGCCATCGAGAAGAAGGGCGACGCCGAGCCGATCTACCTGCCCGGCCAGAACTGGTACTTCTTCGACGGCCTGCTCGTCGGCAAGGACGTCTCCCCGGTCAAGAAGGAAGGCGACAAGTACGTCTCCAACCTGGCCGACCCGAAGGTCGCCGAGGCCATGGACGTGTACAAGAAGTACCAGTCCTACTCCAAGGCCCCCAAGGACAAGGACGAGGCCACCCCGCAGCAGGCCGAGGTCTTCGCCAAGGGCAAGACCGGCGCCATCATCGCCATGGGCTACGAGGCCGGCACCGCCATCAAGGCCAACCCGAAGCTCAAGGACGACATCGGCTTCTTCACCATCCCCGGTGAGACCGCCGACAAGCCCGAGGGCGTCTTCCTCGGCGGCTCCAACCTCGCCGTCGCCGCGGGCAGCAAGAAGCAGGAGCTGGCCAAGGAGTTCCTGAAGATCGCGCTCTCCGAGCAGAACGACGGCGCGCTCATCAAGGAGGCCGGCTGGTCTCCCAAGAACGACGCCATGCAGAAGTACACCGTCGGCCAGCCCGCCGCCGAGGCCGCCGGCCCCGCCGCCGCCAAGTCCGGCGGCACCACGCCGCTGATCCCGGAGTGGGCGCCGGTCGAGAACCCGCCGAACCCGATCAAGACCTACATGACGCTGGTCCTGCAGGGTAAGTCGCCCGCCGACGCCGCCAAGCAGGTCGAGGGCGAGCTCAACAAGCGCCTCAGCCAGCAGCAGTAGTTCGCAGCCAGCGCGTCCCGCGCCGGGGGCGGCGGGTTCCGGCCCGCCGCCCCCGGCCGTACGCATCGTTCCGTGTAGGGCTTTGTTGGAAGAGATGGCGAGCATGGCAGTGCAGACCGATCCCTCGGACGTGGCCAAGACGGCCGCGGTCCGCGGCCGGGACGGGATACCACCCGTCGGGCAGCACGGGGGGAAGAAGCGGAGAGTGGGTATCGGCGCCGCGCCGTACCTGCTGATGGTTCCCGCGCTCGCGGTGACGGCGGTCTTCCTCGGGTACCCCCTGGTGAAGAACGCCATGCTGTCGTTCCAGAACCTCAACATGGGACAGCTGATCCAGCATGTCACCGAGTGGAACGGCTTCGAGAACTACCAGGACATCCTCACCGGCGAGGACTTCTGGAAGGTCACCCTCCGTACGATCGTGTTCACCGGCGTCAACGTCGCGCTGATCATGCTCCTCGGCACCCTGGTCGGCCTGCTGCTCGCCCGCCTCGGCAAGAAGATGCGCCTGGCCCTGATGCTCGGGCTGGTGCTCGCCTGGGCCATGCCGATCGTGGCCTCGTCGACGGTGTACCAGTGGCTGTTCGCCTCGCGCTTCGGGGTCGTCAACTACGTCCTGGACAAGCTCGGCTGGCACTCGATGGCCGACTACAACTGGACCGGCTCGCAGTTCTCCACGTTCTTCGTGGTCACCCTGATGATCGTCTGGGGATCGATCCCCTTCGTGGCGATCAACCTCTACGCCGCGACCACGACCATCCCCAAGGAACTGTACGAGGCGGCCTCCCTCGACGGCGCCGGTCCCTGGAAGAGCTTCACCTCCGTGACCATGCCGTTCCTGCGGCCCTTCCTCTACGCCACGACCTTCCTCGAAGTCATCTGGGTCTTCAAGGCGTTCCCGCAGATCTACATCATCAACGGGGGCGGACCCAACCGCCTCACCGAGACGCTGCCGATCTACGCGTTCGTCGAGGGTGTCGGCAACCAGCACTACGGCATGGGCGCCGCGATCTCCCTGCTCACCATCCTGATCATGCTGGGGCTGACCGCGTACTACCTCCGCATCGTTCTCAAGCAAGAGGAGGACGAGCTGTGAAGCGCTCGCTCTTCGGCCGCATCTGGCCCAACGCCATCGCCGTCCTCCTCTTCGTCGGGCTCGTCTTCCCCGTCTACTGGATGTTCAGCACGGCCTTCAAGCCGACCGGCGACATCATCACCGAGACCCCGGTCTGGTTCCCCACCGAGATCACCTTCGAGCACTTCAAGACGGCCGTCCAGGCCGACCACTTCCTGACGATGGTCAGGAACTCGCTGATCGTCACCGTGTGCTCCGTGGTGTTCTCGCTGATCATCGCGCTCTTCGCCTCGTTCGCCCTGGCGCGCATGCGGTTCAAGGGCCGCAAGGGCCTGATCGTGACCTTCATGCTGGCCCAGATGGCGCCCTGGGAAGTCATGGTCATCGCGATCTACATCCTGGTCCGCGACGCCGACATGCTGAACAGCCTGCTCCCGCTGACGCTCTTCTACATGGTGATGGTGCTCCCCTTCACGATCCTCACGCTGCGCGGCTACGTTGCCGCGGTGCCCAAGGAACTGGAGGAGTCCGCCATGGTCGACGGCTGCACCCGCCGGCAGGCCTTCGTCAAGGTCATCCTGCCGCTGCTCGCCCCCGGTCTGATGGCCACCTCGCTCTTCGGCTTCATCACCGCGTGGAACGAGTTCCCGCTGGTCCTCATCCTCAACAAGGACCCCGAGGCCAAGACGCTGCCGCTCTGGCTCTCGCAGTTCCAGAGCCAGTTCGGCGACGACTGGGGCGCCACCATGGCGGCCGCCTCGATCTTCGCCGTCCCGATCCTCATCCTCTTCGTCTTCCTGCAGCGCAAGGCCGTCAGCGGCCTCACCGACGGCGCCGTGAAGGGATAACGCATTCATGACCACCTCGATATCCGCCACGGACACCGTCACCCGGGACGCACTCGCCGTCCTCCAGCCCGGATTCACCGGCACCACCGCCCCCGAGTGGGTGCTGCGCCGGGTCGACGAGGGCCTCGCCTCCGTCGCCCTCTTCGGCCGCAACATCCGGACGGCCGAGCAGGTCACCGCGCTCACCGCCCAGCTCCGGGCCGAGCGCGAGGACCTCCTCGTCGCGATCGACGAGGAGGGCGGCGACGTCACCCGCCTGGAGGTCCGCACCGGCTCCTCCTTCCCCGGCAACCTCGCCCTCGGCCATGTCGACGACCTCGGCCTGACCCGCGATGTCGCCCGGGAACTGGGCCGCCGGCTCGCCGAGTGCGGCGTCAACCTCAACTGGGCGCCGTCCGCCGACGTCAACTCCAACCCGGGCAACCCGATCATCGGCGTACGCGCCTTCGGCGCCGACACCGAGCTGGTCGCCCGGCACACCGCCGCGTACATCGAGGGCCTCCAGTCCTCCGGCGTCGCCGCCTGCACCAAGCACTTCCCGGGGCACGGCGACACCGCGATCGACTCGCACCACGCGATGCCGCGCATCGACGTCGACCTGGAGACCCTGCACGCCCGCGAGCTGGTGCCGTTCCGGGCGGCCATCGCGGCCGGCTCCAAGTGCGTGATGAGCGCGCACATCCTGCTGCCGGCGCTCGACCCGGACCGCCCCGCCACCGTCAGCCCGCGGATCCTCACCGGACTGCTCCGCCAGGAGCTGGGCTACGACGGACTGATCGTCACCGACGCCGTGGAGATGCAGGCCATCGCCGCGACGTACGGCATCGAGCAGGGCTCCGTCCTCGCCATCGCGGCGGGCGCCGACGCGCTCTGCGTCGGCGGCGGCCTGGAGGACGAGGGCACCGTGGTGCGGCTGCGCGACGCGCTGGTCCGCGCCGTGCACAGCGGCGAACTCGCCGAGGAGCGGCTCGCGGACGCGGCCGCACGGGTACGTGCCCTGGCGTCCTGGACGCAGCAGGCCGGGGCGACCGGTACGGGGTCGGGCGCGGCAGCGCGGGAGGGGACCGTGCCCGGCACCGCGACCGGCTCCGGCATCGGCCTGGTCGCCGCCCGCCGGGCGGTCCTGGTGACCGGCTCGGCCGCCCCGCTGAACACGCCCGCGTACGTCGCCGCGTTCACCTCCGCGTCGAACATCGCCGTCGGCGACGAGACCCCCTGGGGCGTCGCCGCCGAGCTGGCCCGCCTGGTGCCGGGCACGGAGACCGGTACGTACGGCGGCGAGACCGAGGACCCGGCCGCGGCCGTGCTGAGGGCCGCGGGGGAGCGGCCGCTCGTCGTCGTGGTCCGCGACGTCCACCGCCACGCCTGGATGGGCGAGGCGCTCGACGCCCTGGTCGCGCGGCGGCCCGGCACCGTCGTCGTCGAGATGGGCGTCCCGCAGGCGGCCCCCCGGGGCGCCCTGCACATCGCCACCCACGGCGCGGCCCGCGTCTGCGGCCTCGCCGCGGCCGAGGTCATCGTCAACGGCACGGACGGCCGGACGGCCTGACGGCAGGGGCGAGGTGCGGGCCGGGGG
>NZ_JBHJQP010000212.1:0-13068 GCF_042262625.1 Streptomyces sp. NPDC056347
CGTCTGCATCGTCAGATTTGTATAAGAGACTCGATTAGCTCAGCGGGAGAGCGCTTCCCTGACACGGAAGAGGTCACTGGTTCAATCCCAGTATCGCGCACCAGCAAGAACCCCGGTCGTTCCGACGACCGGGGTTCTTTGTGTTCGATGGGCGCCCGCCGGTGTACCGCGGCCGCGGCCGTGGACGGGGAGCTCCGGGCCCGCGGCGGGATGGTCGCCGCGGGCCGGTCCGTTCAGGACGAGAAGAGCATGCGGCCGAAGCTCTTGTGGCGGTAGTGACCGCCGTGGTGGCCTCCGTACTGCGGGGCGCCCCAGGCCGGCGGCTGCGCGGCCGGGTAGGCCTGCGGCGCGGGCGGTGCGGGCGGGGCCTGCTGCGTCCACTGTGCCTCGATCCGGGTGAGGGCCTCCAACTCGCCGTAGTCGAGGAAGATTCCCCGGCAGCCACTGCACTGCTCGATCTGTATGCCATTGCGGTTGTACGTGTGCATCTGCGCGTGGCACTTGGGACACTGCATGGTTCGGTTCACTCCTCGCCGTCGGGTCTCCGTCGGCGGGCGGCATGCCCGTCGGCGGTCGGCCCAGCCTACGACGAGTGCCGGGCACCCAACTCTGGCGGGAGGGAGGCCATTCGGGCACAGGCGTCGATCATCTCCTGCTCCACCTCGTCCGGAGTCCGGTCCTCCGCGGCGGATTTGGCGAGAGCCAGGGCGGCCGCCTGCACGGTCAGGGCCCGCGCCGGTACGTCCAGCTCCGGCCAGGGGTCGCCCCCGGGCCGCACTGCGGGCCCGCCCGCCGCCCGGTAGCTCTCGAGGAAGCGGAGCCAGACGTCGGGCGGCAGGATCCCGGCCGCGAACCAGGCGGCGGGGCGGGCGAGATCCCAGGCGGGGTCCCCCAGGCCGGCGTCGTCGATGTCGATGAGCCGCCAGGGGCCATCCGGGGCCGGGTGGCGGACGAGCTGGCCGAGGTGGAGGTCTCCGTGGCACAGGAATCCGGAGCGGTGCGCGGGCGGGGCGGCCTCGGCGCGGGCCCACTCCGGCAGCCGCCGCCAGGCCCCGAGCACCGGGGCGGTGGCCGGGTCGTCCGGCCGGGCGGCGCGCATCCGGGCCACGGCGAGCGCCGCCTTGGCGGGACCGCGCATCGGCGGGAGGGCGAGGGCGGGCGGGGCCGGGGTGCGGTGCAGCGCGGCCAGCAGTCCGGCGGCCTCCTCCCAGGGGGCGGCGTCGGGGTCGCCCGGGTCGACCGGTTCGCCGTGCGGCCACAGGGTGACGGGGCGGTCGTGCAGCGGGGCGGGCGGCGCGGCGGGCCGGGGGTCCAGCGGCGCGAGGAGGATCCCGGCGAGGCCCGGGTCGTTCGCGAGGGCCATCCGGCCGCGGAGTCCCGGGGCGTCCGTGCCGGGGGCGTGGGCCTTGGCGACGACGGTGCCGCTGCGGACGACGGTGCCGTCCGCGCGGTCCGCGAGCACGCGCGGGGGCGGGCAGCCGCAGGACTCCCGGGGGTCCGCGTGGGCCGCCCGGTGGGCGAGGGCGCCGAGCGCGCGTACGACTGCGGTGGTCACGGTCTCCCCCGGTGGCGGACGGTGCGGGCGGGGCCCGGTCCGTACCGGCGCCCGCCGATGAGCGTACGCGCGCCAGGCCGGGGCGCGAACGGGCCCGGACAGCGCGATGTCCGGTCAGCTCCCCAGCTGACCGGACAAACGCTGCCGCCCGACGCACCCCCGTCCCCACGGGGTTGTTGGCCGGATGTCCCGGTCCGGACCGCTCTTCCGGACCCGGGGCGCCGCTCAGCGCCCCAGCATCACGCCCACGGACGACGCCTGTGTGACCACTGCGTCCCAGCCGCCGAAGACGACCACGAGCAGGGCCGCCAGGGGAAGAACCATCGCCGTCGCCACCAGGGGGTGGCGCGGACCTGCCGAAGGACGGCTGCCGAACGGGGCGTGCGCCCTGCGTTCCGCACGGATCGTGGTCCGCGTCGCCGTGTCCGCCATGGTTCCTCTCCTGACTCGTCGTGGAGCGGCGGGCGTACGACCTCGGGGGACGAGTGCTGCACCCACCGCTCGATCTCCACAGTAGGGAAGCGCGGCGGTGCGGGCGTCATGCCCGCGTACCGATTGCCGGGCCTCCCGGAGGATGAGCCCCGGTCCGTCGGCGTACTCCCCTGGGTGGAGACCGGTACGCCACGGCCCGGGGAGATCCCCGAGGGGACGGGGCGAACTTGTCGGGACACCGGAGCCGTTGGCCGGTGGGGCGGGCGGGGGCCGTGATGTCACTCACCCTTCCTCCTTGCCCGCCCCCTGGCGACCGTCCCGAGGGGTGGCGGCGGGGGCCGCACCGGGTCGTGGAAGTCGGGGCCGGGGGCCTGCGTGCGGCGGGGGCGGGACGGAGTCAACCGCCGTGTGCCGCACTCCGATTGGGGCCACGGCCCGCCGGAGGCCCGGTGCGACGGCGGTCGTACGGTCCGTCAGCGGCCGGGCCGCGTACCGACAATCGGTCGGCGGGTGAGGGCGCGGCCTCTGAGCGCCCCGGGCGCCGGGTACGTAAGCTGTGCCTCGTCAGGCGGACCAGGCAGCGGGGATGGGCAGACATGGCGATGATGCGGCTCCGGCGCGAGGACCCGCGTCTCGTCGGCTCGTTCAGGCTGCACCGGCGGCTCGGCGCGGGTGGCATGGGTGTCGTCTACCTGGGTTCGGACCGGCGGGGCCAGCGGGTGGCGCTGAAGGTGATCCGCCCGGACCTGGCGGAGGACCAGGAGTTCCGCTCGCGTTTCGCGCGCGAGGTGTCCGCCGCGCGGCGGATCCGGGGCGGCTGCACGGCGCGTCTGGTGGCGGCGGATCTGGAGGCGGACCGGCCGTGGTTCGCCACGCAGTACGTCCCGGGGCCCTCCCTGCACGACAAGGTGGCCGAGGAGGGTCCGCTGTCGGCGGCCGAGGTGGCCGCGATCGGGGCCGCGCTCTCGGAGGGTCTGGTGGCGGTGCACGAGGCCGGGGTGGTCCACCGCGACCTGAAGCCGTCGAACATCCTCCTCTCCCCCAAGGGCCCGCGGATCATCGACTTCGGGATCGCCTGGGCGACCGGGGCCTCCACGCTCACCCATGTCGGTACGGCGGTGGGTTCGCCGGGGTTCCTCGCGCCCGAGCAGGTGCGGGGCGCGGCCGTGACACCGGCGACCGACGTGTTCGCGCTGGGGGCCACGCTGGCGTACGCGGCTACCGCCGACTCTCCGTTCGGGCACGGCAGTTCCGAGGTGATGCTGTACCGCGTGGTGCACGAGGAGCCTCAGCTGCGCGATGTGCACGACGCGCTCGCCCCGCTGGTGAGCGCCTGTCTGGCGAAGGACCCCGAGGAGCGGCCGAGCACGCTGCAACTGTCCATGCGGCTCAAGGAGATCGCCGCGCGCGAGGCGCACGGACTGCACGAGAGCCGGCCTCCGGCCCAGCGTGCCGCGCGGGAGCTGGAGCGGCCGACCGGCCGTCTCGACGGCCCGTACACCGAGCAGCAGACGCGCCGGGCGGCACCGCCCGCGCCCCGTCCGCAGAAGCAGGCGCAGCCCCAGTCGCACGGCGGTCGGCCCGCCCCGTCGTCGCGGTCCGGGGCGCCCCGGACCGGCGGTTCGCGCCCCCCGCGCCGGCAGCCGCCCCGCGACACCACCCGGGCGGGCAGGCGCCCGCAGGGCACGAACGCGGCGAACGGCCGACCGGGGACGCGGCCGGGGAACCGTCCCACGTCGGCGGGGCTGCGTCCGGCCAATCCGCGGCTGCTGCGGCAGCGGCTCTTCGTCTTCGTCGTGGTGACGCTGCTGGTGGCGCTCGGTATCGCGGTGGCCCAGGGCTGCCAGGGGCCCGCCCGCGGGATGGGCGCCGACCATTCCGGCGGCAACGGCACGACGCGGAGCCTGCGCCTGTAGGGTCCGGGGCGCTCGGGACCGTTGCCCCGGGCGGCGTCGGTCCCGGCCGGTTCTCCTACTGGCCCAGGACGGCCACGCCTGCCCGGGCGAACTTCTCGTCCAGGTCGCCGGAGGGGGCGCCGGCCACGCCGATGGCCGCGACCGGGGCGCCCTTCGCGGTGACGGGGGCGCCGCCCGCGAGGAACAGGGTGCCCGGGATGTCCTTCAGCGTCGGGGCGTTGGCCAGGCGCTGGGCGAGCTCGGAGGTCGGGGCGTTCCAGGACACGGCGGTGTACGCCTTCTTCACGGCCGACTCGTAGGCCTGCGGGCCCGCACCGTCGCCGCGCAGGGTCAGGATCGTGTTGCCGTTGCGGTCGACGACCGCGACCGAGACCCGCTGGTTCTCCTTCTTCGCCGCGTCGAGCGCAGCCTGGGCGGCCTTGGTGGCGGCGGCCAGCGTCAGGTGGGTGGACCGGGTCAGGTTCTTGCCCGCCGCCTCCGTCCGGGGTGCGGCGGCCGTGGAGGAACCGGCGTTGGCGTTGACCACGGCGAACGTACCGAGGGCGACGGCCCCGGCCACCGTGCCGCCGATGACGATGCGCATCCGCTTCGAGGTCTTCCTGGCGTGCTTCACTGCGGTCACTGGCCTCACTCCTGTGCTCGGTGCGGGGTGCGGCTCCGTGCGCCCGGGGGAATCCGGCGTCCGAACCCGTCGGCTGCTGCCGTCCCGTTCCGGTCAAGAGTGCGGCCGTGAGTGCCCCCGGCCCGTCGGCGTACCGGCTCCTCGTGGCGGGCGGGACGGACGACGCCGGGGTCAACCGATCGGTTGACCCCGGGGCGGGGGACGCCCGGCCCTGGTGTCAGGCGGCGGACGGGCGGGTGGCGTAGAAGGCGACGGCCGAGGCGGCGGCCACGTTGAGGGAGTCGACGCCCGCGTCCATCGGGATGCGGACGTGCTCGTCGACCGCGGCCAGGGTGCCGGGGGCGAGACCCGCGCCTTCCGTGCCGAAGACCAGGGCGAGCCGCTCGTGGTCGCGCGCCGCGAGCTGGTCGAGGGTGATCGCCCGTTCGCTCAGGCAGAGGGCGGCGAGCGTGAAGCCCGCGGAGCGCAGCACCTCGACGTCCTTGGGCCAGGAGTCCAGGCGGGTCCACGGCACCTGGAAGACGCCGCCCATCGAGACCTTCACGGATCGCCGGTAGAGCGGGTCGGCGCAGCGTGGGGTGAGGAGGACCGCGTCGATGCCGAGGGCCGCGGCGTTGCGGAAGGCGGCGCCCAGGTTGGCGTGGTCGACGATGTCCTCGAAGACCGCGACGCGCCGGATCGTGCGGTCGTCGCCGTCCGCCGTCGTGAGCAGCGCGTCGGCGTCCGGGAGGGGCTTGCGCTGCATCGAGGCGAGGGCGCCGCGGTGGACGTGGTAGCCGGTGACGCGCTCGGCGAGTTCGGGGCTGACCGCGTACACCGGGGCGGGGACCTCGTCGATGACGTCCCGCATCAGGTCGATCCACTTCGCCGAGAGCAGCATCGAGCGCATCTCGTACCCGGCGTGTCTCGCCCGTCTGATCACCTTCTCGCCCTCGGCGATGAAGAGGCCCTCCGCGGGTTCCCGCCTGCGGCGGAGTTCGACGTCGGTGAGTCCGGTGTAGTCGCTCAGGCGGGGGTCGTCGGGGTCGTCGACGGTGATGAGATCAGCCACGGGTTCGATACTGCCTTGTCCGGTGTGCGGTGCCAACGGCTTGGGAGAAGTTCTGTTACCGCTGGTTACTCGGAGGGGGTGCGGGCGGCGCTCCGGGGCGCTATTCGGCGGGGAGCGGGGTGGTGCCGGTGCCGACCGCGACGACGTCTCCGATGACGATGACGGCCGGGGGGCGTACGTCCTCGGCGGCGGCCCGCTCGGCCACGGTCGCGAGGCTCGCGTCGACGCGGCGCTGGGCGGCCGTGGTGCCCTCCTGGACCAGGGCGACCGGGGTGTCCGGGGACTTTCCGTGCTCGATCAGGGCCTTCGCGATGGCGCCGATCTTGTCGACGGCCATCAGCAGCACGAGGGTGCCGCGGAGCCGGGCGAGTGCTGCCCAGTCGACCAGGGAGCGCGGGTCGTCGGGGGCGACATGGCCGCTGACGACGGTGAACTCGTGGGCGACGCCGCGGTGGGTGACGGGGATTCCGGCGGCGCCGGGCACGGAGATCGAGCTGGAGATGCCGGGGACGACGGTGCAGGCGATGCCCTCGGCGGCGAGTGCCTGGGCCTCCTCCATGCCCCGCCCGAAGACGAACGGGTCGCCGCCCTTGAGTCGTACGACGGCCTTGCCCGCCCTGGCGTGCTCGATGAGTGCCTGGTTGATCGCCTCCTGCGCCATGAAGCGGCCGTACGGGATCTTCGCGGCGTCGATCACCTGGACGTGCGGCGGCAGTTCGTCGAGGAGGTCGCGCGGGCCGAGCCGGTCGGCGATGACGACGTCGGCCTCGGCGAGCAGCCGGCGGCCGCGCACGGTGATCAGGTCGGGGTCGCCGGGGCCGCCGCCGACCAGGGAGACTCCGGGCACCGGGCGGGTGCGGTGGTGGGGGGCGGCGAGCGTGCCGTCGCGCAGTCCCTCGACGATGGCGTCGCGGACGGCCGCGGAGTGGCGCGGGTCGCGGCCCTGGGCGTCGGTGGAGAGGACGGCGACGGTCACCCCCTCGCTGCGGCCGGTGGCCGGGGTCCAGGCGGTGGCCACGTCGGCGTTGTCGCTGCGGACGCACCAGGTGCGGGTGCGCTCGGCCTCGGCGGACGCGGCGTCGTTGGCCGCGTCGTCGTCGGAGGCCACGAGTGCGTACCAGGTGTCGGCGAGGTCCCCGTCCCGGTAGCGGCGGCGCTCCCAGCGGATCTCCCCGGCATCGGCCATCGCCTCGACGGACGGGGTCGCGGACGGCGATACGAGGGTGATGTCGGCGCCCGCCGCGATGAGTGCCGGGAGGCGGCGCTGCGCGACCTGGCCGCCGCCGATGACGACGACGCGGCGCCCGCCCAGGCGGAGTCCGACGGGGTACGCGGGGTGATCGGCGTGCTCGGCGTGCTCAGCCATGGCGGTGCGGACTCCTCGTGCGATGCGGGGTGCGGGCCGCTGCGGCGGTGGAGCGGCGGTGACGTGCGGTTTCGTGGCGCGTGAGGCCACGATACGGGGTGTGCCGGGACGCGTGGCGACCGGCGGGAGCGGGAGGGACCGGGCGGGCTCGTTCGGCTCGCGACGGTCGACCGGCCCGGACCGGGTGCCTCGGGGGCGCCGGTCCGGGCCGGGTACGGCCGTTCACCGCGTGGCGGTGATGCCTGGTTACTTCTCGGTGACGCCCGCGGAGTCGAACGTCGCCACTTCGTGCATCGCCCGGGCCGCGCTCTGCACGATCGGCAGGGCGAGCAGCGCGCCGGTGCCCTCGCCGAGACGGAGGTCGAGGTCGACCAGGGGGCGCAGGCCCAGCTTGTTGAGCGCGGCGACGTGGCCGGGCTCGGCGCTGCGGTGGCCCGCGATGCAGGCGGCCAGGGCCTCGGGGGCGATCGCCCGCGCGACCAGGGCCGCGGCGCCCGCGCTGACGCCGTCGAGGATGACGGGCGTACGGAGCGAGGCGCCGCCCAGCAGGAACCCGGCCATCGCGGCGTGCTCCAGCCCGCCGACCGCCGCGAGCACGCCGATCGGGTCGGCCGGGTCGGGCTGGTGGAGTTCGAGGGCTCGGCGCACCACGTCCACCTTGCGGGCGTGCATCTCGTCGTTGATGCCGGTGCCCCGGCCGGTCACCTCGGCCGGGTCCGTGCCGGTGTAGACGCTGATCAGCGCGGCCGACGCGGTGGTGTTGGCGATGCCCATCTCGCCGATGAGCAGGCCCTTGTTGCCCGCCGCGACCAGGTCGCGGGCGGTCTCGATGCCGACCTCGATCGCCGCGAGCACTTCTTCGCGGGTGAGGGCGGGGCCGGTGGTGAAGTCGGCCGTTCCGGCGCGGACCTTGCGGGGCAGCAGGCCGGGCGTCGCGGGCAGTTCCATCGCCACACCGACGTCGACCACGCACACCTCGGCGCCGACCTGGGTGGCGAAGGCGTTGCAGACCGCGCCGCCGCCGAGGAAGTTGGCGACCATCTGGCCGGTGACCTCCTGCGGCCAGGCCGTGACGCCCTGGGCGTGCACCCCGTGGTCGCCCGCGAAGACCGCGACGGCCGCGGGCTCGGGGATCGGCGGCGGGCAGACCCGGGAGAGCCCGGACAACTGCGCGGAGATGATCTCCAGCATGCCGAGTGCTCCGGCCGGCTTGGTCATCCGCTTCTGGCGTTCCCAGGCCTCGCCGAGCGCCTTGGCGTCCAGCGGGCGGATGTTGGAGATGGTCTCCTGGAGCAGGTCGTGCGGCTCCTCGCCGGGCAGTGCGCGGCGGCCGTACGTCTCCTCGTGGACGACCCAGGACAGCGGGCGCCGCTTGGACCAGCCCGCCTGCATCAGCTCGGGCTCCTCGGGGAACTCGTCGACGTAGCCGACGCACAGGTACGCGACGACCTCGAGGTGCTCGGGCAGGCCCAGGGCGCGGACCATCTCGCGCTCGTCGAAGAAGCTGACCCAGCCGACGCCGAGCCCCTCGGCGCGCGCGGCGAGCCAGAGGTTCTCGACGGCGAGCGCGGAGGAGTACGGGGCCATCTGCGGCTGGGTGTGGCGGCCGAGGGTGTGGCGGCCGCCGCGGGTGGGGTCGGCGGTGACGACGATGTTCACCGGGGTGTCGAGGATGGCCTCGATCTTCAGTTCCTTGAACTGCTTGGCCCGGCCCTTGGGCAGCGACTTGGCGTAGGCGTCGCGCTGGCGCTGGGCCAGTTCGTGCATGGAGCGGCGGGTCTCGGCCGAGCGGATGACGACGAAGTCCCAGGGCTGGGAGTGGCCGACGCTGGGCGCGGTGTGCGCTGCTTCCAGGACGCGGAGCAGGACCTCGTGCGGGATGGGGTCGCTGCGGAAGCCGTTACGGATGTCGCGGCGCTCGCGCATGACCCGGAGCACCGCTTCGCGCTCCGCGTCGTCGTAGCCGGGGGCGGGCGGACCGACGGGGGCCTCGGGCTCGGCCGCAGGCGCCTCGGGCTCGGCCTCGGCCTCCGGCTGCACGGACTCGGCCACGGGCGCGGTCACGGCTACGGGCTCCGGCTCCGTGACGGGCGCCGCTTCCGGGGTCCCGGTGGCGTCCACGGCCTGCGCGGGCTCCCCGGCCCCGGCCACTTCCGCGTCGGCCGCGGGGGCCGGGGTGTCCGGTGTCCCGATGACCTCCGGGCCCTGCTCGGGCTCGGGCTCGGGCGCAGGCTCGGCCGCCACCGGCGTCCCGGCCTCGGGGGCGGGCGCGGCGGCCGGCTCCGGCGCTCCGGCGGGCGCGGCCACGGGCTCGGGCTCGGCGGCCACGACGGGTGCGACGGCCTCCGCGGCCTCCGGCGGGGCGGCCGGTACGGGCTCCATGGCGAACGGCACGCGCTCGGGCTCGGCCTCCGCTTCGGGCTCCGCCTGGGAGGCGGGCTCCACGGCGGGCGTCGGGGCGAGCTGCGGGGTCGTCGGCACCGAACCCTCCACAGGCACGAACTGGCCCATGGGGACGGCTTCGGTGGTCTCCTGCGGCGCCGCGACCTCGGCGGGAACCGCCACGGGCGCCTCGGCCACCACCGGCTCCGGTTCCGGCGCCGACTCGACGACGGGCACGGCCCCGGCAACCGGAGCCTCGGCCTCCGGCAGCACGGCCGGGACGGGCGGGGCCGGCTGCGGAGCCTGGATCTGCTCGACGGCCTGCTCCGCGACCGGCTCGGCGGTGGCCTCGGCCACGGCCTCGGCGACGGGCTGCACAACGGCCGCCACCGCCTCGGCGGCCGGCTCCGGTACGGGTTCCGGCTCCGGCTCCGGGGCGGCTGTTTCCGCCTCCGGGGCGACCGTTTCCGCTTCCGCGGGTACGGTCTCCGGCTGCGTCTGCGGCATCGGAGCCGGGGCCTGGGCGGCCCACGGGGTGCCGCCCTGCGGCAGGACCTCCCCCAGCTGCGGGCCGGGCAGCACCGGGGCGTCCTCGCCCGGCGCCTCGAAGTACTCCGGGCCGGTGGCCTGCGGTGCCGGCGGGCTGACCGGTGCCTTGACGCGGACGCGGGTACGCGCCTGCGGGGCGCCCGCGGGCCCCCGGTCGGCGAGCGAGCGCACCACGCCGCCGGTCGGCGTACCGCCGTACGTCGGCGAGCCGTCGGCCGCGACCGGGCCGCGGTGCAGCGGCCGGCGCACCGGCGCCTGCGGCGGGACCTGAGCTGCCGGGGCCTGAGCTGCCGGGGCGGGGGCGGGCGACGGGAGGCGTACACCCCCCAGGTCCACCGAACCGGTGTCACGGCCGCCCGACTCGTGGGTGCCCTGGCCGCCGGCCGGCATCGGCTCCGCCACCGGCTGCTGGGCGGCGTACGCCTCCGCGGCCTGCGGCTGGACGGGCTCCGGCGCCTGGACCTGAACGGGCCCCTGCGGCTGGGCGGGCGGCTCACCGGCCTGCTGGACGTACGGCTGCGCCGCGGGCGGGACCTCGTGGGCGCCCTGCGCGGGAAGCGGCGCGTGGGCGGCGCCCTCGGGGTACACCGGGGGCGGGACGGGCTGCGGATCGCTCCAGCCGCCCTGCGAGCTCGGCATCAGAAGAACGTCGTCGTCCTCGACGACAGGCTCGGAGGGAGCGAGGTAGGTGTAGGCCTCCGGGGCGGCGACGCCCGGCTGCTCCACCATGCCTGCGTTCTCCGGCAGTCCCTCACCCGGGATCTGGCCGGTGTCACTCATGCGTACCCCTCGCCCATCGTCAGTCTTCTTCGGCCCTTCGCCCGGGACGCCCGAACACGGCGGGCCGGTGCTCGTCAACAACAACGAGCGGGCTCCCCGCGCGGCACGAAACGGTCGCGGACATACTGCATTCTCGCGGCCGTTCGCCGCCGCGGCAGCCCATTTGGCCACGGCCCGCTGTGGACTGCGCCACGTCGCGCGTCCCCCGGTTCCGCCGTACCACAGCCGGAACCAAAACAGTCCCCTTTTCCGGACATTGACGAGCGAAGCGACGAACGTCCGGGTGCGGTACAACAATCGGCCAGCCTACCTCGCGCGATGCACCGCCCGGCTCATGGGGCGAGGTCGGAGCGCAGGCCCGAGAGGAGGAACACGACCGAGCGTTCACGCTCCGACCACGCGGCCGTGTCGAGTTCGACGGACTGGAGCAGCGAGCAGCGGGCCGTGTATCCGTTCTCGGTGAGGGCCGCGCCGAGCGCCTCGGCCTCGTCCCGCGTCGAGGCGTGGGTCACGATCCGTTCCGGCCGCCGGTCGGTGACGGCGGTGACCACGGGCACCCCGCCGCCCCCGATCCGTACGATGTCGGGTTCCGGCAGCCGTTCCAGTACGTGGGGCGCCCGGCCCTCGACGACCTGCAGCTGCACGCCGTACGCGCGTGCCGCCGCCGCGGTACGGGCGCAGGCCGCCGGGTCGCTGTCGACCGCCAGGACCGCCGCGCCGAAGCGGGCCGCCTCCACGGCCAGGGCCCCGCCGCCGGAGCCGATGTCCCAGAGGAGGTCGCCGGTGCGGGGACCGAGGCGGGCCAGCTGGGCGGCGCGCAGCCCGGGGGCCCCGCCCTCGCCGCCCCCGGCGGCCGCTTCCGGGTACGCCTCGGCGGGCAGCGCCCAGCCGCGTACGCCGTGCGGATGGTCGGGCTGGCGGCCGGTGATCCAGGCCCCGGCGGCCCGGGGTTCGGGGCCGCCGCCGATGACGATGACCACGTTGGGGTCGCGCCAGGCGTGGTCGGCGGCCTTGTCGGAGGTGACGACGGTGACCTGTTCGCGGGCCGTGCCGAGCTCCTCGCAGATGACGAAGGTGCGGTGGACCCCTTCGAGGAGCAGTGCCAGCTCCGCGGGTCCGGCGCCCGGCGAGGTGAGGACGGCGACCTTGTGGTGGGCGCGGCAGACATTGACGGCGCGGCGCAGGGTGCGGGGGTGGGCGACGACCGTGCGGGCGTCCTCCCACGGCATGCCCGCGCGGGCGAAGGCGGCGGCGACGGAGGACACCGCCGGGACGACCTCGACCTCCAGCCCGTGCTCGGGTGCGCGCAGGGTGCGGACGACTCCGAAGTAGCCGGGGTCCCCGTCGGCGAGCACCACGGCGCTGCCGCGGTGGCCGGCGATCCGGCGGGCCGCGAGGTCGATGGAACCCAGGCGGATGCGTTCCGCGTCCGCCGGGACTTCGGGGAGTTGGAGGTGGTGGGCGGCTCCGGCGACGAGCGTGGCGGCCGAGAGGGCGGCCGCGGCCGCTTCCGTCAGGGGCGAGCCGTCCCAGCCGATCACGGTGACCCGATCGGCCATGTGTCGTCAGTCTCCTGGAGTCGTCGCAGGTGGGGTGGGGGTGAGGGGCGGGCAGGGTGAGAGTACCCGGTCCGTGCCGTCGGGGCGCGGCAGCCCCTTCCGCGTCAGTTCCAGTCGTTGTAGCCGTAGCCGCCCGCGTCGGCGAGCTGTTCGGCGACGCCTTCGAGGTCCTCGGGAAGCAGGCCCCAGACGATGAGGTCGGTCCTGATGTCCGTCCAGCCGCCGTCGGTGCCGTTGTCGGTCCGGCTCCGTGCTATCCGGGCGTTGCGCAGGATGCCCTCGCTGATGCAGCCGACCTTCTGGGCGACCTGCTGGGCGGCGGTGTTGTCGGCGGCGGTGCGCAGTTCGAGTCGCTCGAAGCCCTGGTCGCGGAAGAGCCACTGGGCCACCGCCAGCACGGATTCGGTGGCGTAGCCCTCGCCCCGGGCCCAGGGGGCGGTGATGTAGGAGGCCTCGGTGGCGAGGGTGCGCCAGTCCGTGCGGTGCAGGCGGACCGAGCCGACGAGGCGCTGGGTGAGGAACTCGGTGACGGCCAGGACGATGCCGTCGCCGCCGGTGCGCCGGGCGGGAGCGATCCTGCGGACCCAGCGTTCGGCGTCGACCCGGGTGTAGGGGTGGGGGGCGTCGGTCCAGGCGGTGACCATCTCGTCGTTCATCATCTCGATGTACGCGGGGACGTCCACCATGTCGAAGGGGCGCAGCACCAACCGGTCCGTGCTGATGGAGATGTCCGGAAAGGTGGAAGTCATGCGCAGCTCCATGCTGAAGACCGTTAAAGGCACAGCATGCAGCATCGGCCGCTCCGCGCGCATGGCCGGGGCGGAACGCCGGAGCCCCGCGCCCCCCTGACGGGGTG
>NZ_JBHJQP010000213.1:0-13041 GCF_042262625.1 Streptomyces sp. NPDC056347
GGCCGGGGGCGGCCGTGACACCGTCCCGTGGGGGGTGTGGGACGTGTGCCCGGCAGTCGCCAGGTCATGCATGTGACGTACGCCACATCACGCACGCCCGATGTCACCCGATCGGCACCGGGTGGCAAAGGGCGGCCCATATCCGCCCCGATCACCGCTGTGACCTGCACGATCACACCTTGGCAAGGAGGGCGCGCCGGTCCGGACGGGTGAAAGCTGACCCGGCGTCAGCAGGCACGCACGGCGTGTCGCCCGTTAGCTCGTGGTCAGGACACACCACCTCGTGACCATCGCCGGAGGAACCCCCCATGCGTCCTGTCCGCATAGTGACCGGTACCGCCGCATCCGCGGTCACCATAGCCGCGCTCGGCCTCCTGACCGCCGGGCCGTCCGCCTACGCGGACGGGCTCGGCGCACCGCGGACCGGCCCGGCCCAGGCCGTGGCGCGTACCGACGACGACGCCCGGGACGACGAATCCGGCGGCGGCGCGGACGAACTGTTCCCCCTCGACGTCTTCTCCGGGCGTCAGGCCCCCTCGCTGCTCGACGCCGCGGGCGGGGGCAGCGCCTTCGCCGGGTTCGGCGACGCCTCCGGGAACGGCGACGGAGACGGCGGCGGAGACGGCGACCGGGGCGGCGGCCGGGGCGATTCGTCCGGGCGGGACAGCGGGCCGGACGGGCGCGAGCCGTCGGGCGGCCGGGACTCCTCGCACGGAGACGCCTCGCGCGGGAACTCGTCGCACGGCGATTCGTCGCACGGGGACTCCTCGCACGGGGACTCCGGCCGGGACTCCTCGGGCGGGCGGCAGGACTGGAGCCCGTCCGGCAAGTCCGACAAGCCCGACAAGGAGGAACCGGGCAGGCACGACGGCGGCCCGGGCGGGCGCGAGACCCCGGGCCGGGACGACACGTCGTCCGGGCACCGTCCCACCGGCCCCACCGGGCATGTCGGAACCGGTGTCGGCGGCAGTGTCCGCTCCGACACCACCCAGATCGCGGCGGGCGCCGGCGTACTCGCCGTGGCCGCCGTCGGCGGAGCCTGGCTCCTGCGTCGCCGGGCGAGCGGCACGCAGGGAGCCGGCTGACGGAGCCGGATTCACGTCTCCGTACCGCCTGGTTTCCGTCCCGGTGGCCGCGCGCCACCGGGACGGGACCGTTCCCGTACCACCGACCGGAGGACGACCGTGTCCCAGAAGGCCAAGGGCTGGCTGCTGGCCGTCGCCGCGCTGGCCGGCATCTGGCTGATCCGCAACGGTGCCGACACCCAGCTGGTCCCGCCCGGCCCCACCGCCGCCCAGGCCTTCGCCGACGGCCCCGTGCCACAGCCGGGCTCCCCGCTGGCCGCCCCGTTGAAACCGTCCGCCCCGGTCCGCCTGCGCATCCCGGGCATCCGGGTGGACGCCCCGGTGATGCGGCTCGGGCTCGGGCCCGGCGGCCGACTCGACGTACCGCCGGCCGGAAACCGCAATGTCGTCGGCTGGTACAAGGACGGCACTCCCCCGGGCTCCGAGGGCAGCGCCATCATGGCCGGCCACGTGGACAACGCCGAGGGCCGCTCGGTCTTCTACGACCTCGGCGCCCTGCGGAAGGGAAACACGGTGGAGGTGGTCCGCCAGGACGGCCGCACCGCCGTCTTCTCGCTCGACGCGGTCGAGGTCTACGAGAACGACGCCTTCCCCGACAAGCGGGTGTACGGCGCCGCCCCCTTCGCCTCGCTGCGGCTGATCACCTGCGGCGGCGGCTTCTCGAAGGCGACGGGCTACCAGGGCAACGTGGTGGCGTACGCGCACCTGACCGCCGTGCGCTGAGCCTTCCCCGTACCGCTCCCCGGATCAGGCCATCCACTGGTCGAAGGCCAGCTTCGCGACCAGCGAGAACACCACGACCAGCAGCACGCCCCGGACGAACCCGCTGCCCCGGCTGAGCGCCATCCGCGCCCCGACGATCCCGCCCGCCAGGTTGAACACCGCCATCAGCGCCGCCAGCTGCCACAGCACGCTGCCCTGGTAGGCGAACATGGCCAGCGCACCGGCGTTGGTGCAGACGTTGACGATCTTGGCGGTGGCGGAGGCCGTCACCAGGTCCAGCTGGAGCACCGCGGTCAGCGCCAGCACCAGGAACGTCCCGGTGCCGGGGCCGAACAGCCCGTCGTAGAAGCCGATGCCGCCGCCGACCAGCACGATCGCGGTGACCGTACGGGCCCGGGTGACCTGCTTGCGCGTCCCGTCGCCGGTCTCCTTGCCGAAGGAGGGCCGCAGCATCACGAACGCCGCGACGGCCAGCAGCACGACCATGATCACCGGCCGGAGCACCTCGCTGCTGAGCCCGGCGGCGAAGAACGCCCCGGCCATCGAACCGGCCAGCGCGGCGAGCCCGATCCGCAGCCCGGTCCCCAGCCGGACCGGCGCCCGGCGCACGTACGCCACGGCGGCGCCGGAGGTACCGACGATCGCGACGGCCTTGTTCGTCCCCAGTACCTGGGCGGCCGGGACATGCGGCAGCCCCAGCAACAGCGCCGGCAGCAACAGCAGTCCGCCACCGCCCACCACCGCGTCGATCCAGCCGGCCGCGGCCGCGGCGATACACAGGATGACCAGGGTGGTTATGGCTATGTCGGGCATGATCGCGACCCTAGGTACGCGATCCGCGCCCCGTCCATCGCATTGAGCCAAACCTGAGCTTCCCGAAGCGGCCGCACGGGCCTCCCCGCACCGGTGGCCGCGGTCGTACGCTGGGGCGCATGAGCCACGGCTGGAGCGCCGACGACATCCCGGACCAGAGCGGCCGCACGGCCGTGATCACCGGGGCCAACAGCGGGATCGGCCTGAACACCGCGCGGGAACTGGCCCGGTGCGGTGCGCGGGTCCTGCTGGCCTGCCGCGACAAGACCCGCGGCCGGGCGGCCGAGAGCCTCATCCGCAAGGCGGTGACCGGCGCGGACGTGGCGTTCGTACCGCTCGATCTGGCCGATCTGCGCTCGGTGCGGGAATTCGCCGCCTCCCACGCGCCCGACCGGATCGATCTGCTGATCAACAACGCGGGCGTGATGGCCCTGCCGTACGGCACGACGGCCGACGGCTTCGAGCGGCAGTTCGGCGTCAACCACCTGGGGCACTTCGCCCTGACCGGCCTGCTGCTCCCCCGGCTCCTCGACACCCCCGGGGCCCGGGTGGTGACCGTCTCCAGCGGGCTGCACGCACTGGCCGACCTCGACATGGGCGATCTCAACAGCGAGCGGAACTACCGCCGCTGGATCGCCTACGGCCGCTCGAAGACCGCCAACCTCCTCTTCGTCCACGAGCTGGCGCGGCGCCTCGGCCGGGCGGGCTCCCGGCTGGTGGCCGCCGCCGCGCACCCGGGATACGCGGCGACCAACCTGCAGTCCGCCGCCGCCCGGATGGAGAACCGCCGGGCGGCCGAGCAGCTCTTCGAGCTGGGCAACCGGATCGTCGCCCAGCCCGCGTCGGCCGGTGCGCTGCCCACGCTGTACGCGGCCACCGCGCCCGGCGTGCGCCCCGACTCGTTCACCGGGCCGGGACCGCTGGGCTGGCGCGGCGCCCCGGCCCCGTCCTGGCGGGCCGGGCGCACCCGCGACGACGTACGGAGCGAGCGGCTCTGGGTGGCGTCCGAGCAGCTCACCGGCGTGAGGTACCCGGAGCCGGGCGCGGCCTGACGAACCGGGCTCAGCTGTTCTGCCCGCCCTCGATGACGGCCGGGTCCATCCACGTGACCTCCCAGATGTGACCGTCCAGGTCCTGGAAGGAGCGGCCGTACATGTGTCCGAAGTCCATCGGGTCATTGGCGGGCGAGCCACCGGCGGCGAGGGCCGCGTCGGCCATCTCGTCCACCTTCTGACGGCTCTCGACGGCGAGCGCGAGGATGGCCTCGGTGTGCGTCGAGGAGTCGGCGATCTCCTTCTTGGTGAACTGCTTGAAACGCGGCTCGGTCAGCAGCATCACGAAGATGGTCTCGCTGAGGACGACACAGGCGGTGTTGTCGTCGGTGAACTGCGGGTTGCTGAAGAAACCCAGCTTGCCGAAGAAGTCCTTGGAGGCATCCAGGTCCTTGACCGGCAGGTTGACGAAGATCATCTGAGGCATGGCCGCTTCACTCTCTCGTTGTCCGAACGTGTACGACAGGTAGACGGCGGGACCTCGGAGAACTCATCGCCCGTCTCGAAAAAACTTTCGCCGACGTCGGATCCGCCCGCCACCCGGGCTCAGGACAGGGCGAGCGGCGCACCGCCCCGGAGCAGCGAGCCGCCCAGCGGGGTCAGGGTGTGCAGGACCGAGCCGCCGTGCCGCAGGGTGTGGATCAGGCCGGCCTCGCGGAGCACGCAGGCGTGCTGGCTCGCCGAGGCCAGGGAGACCCCGGCCCGCAGCGCGAGCTCGCTGGTCGTGCAGCCGTTCCCTATGGCGCGCAGGACCGTGGAGCGGGTGTTGCCGAGGAGGCGGCCGAGCCAGGGGCCCGGCTCGGCGAAGACCGGGGCGCGGGAGTGGGTGACCGGGTAGACGAGCACCGGCGGGAGCCCCGGGTCGCGGTAGACGACCGGGGTGACACGGCAGAAGAAGGACGGCTGGAGCAGCAGCCCCCGCCCGTCCAGCCGGATCTCGCGGTCGACGGGGTAGTCCGCCTCCAGCACCGGGGCCCGCCAGCGGATCATCGGCGGGAGGGAGGCGAGCAGCTCGTCCGCCCCGCCGTCCAGGAGGGCGCGGCCGCGCACCGCCCGGTCCGCCTCGACGCTGGCCCGGATGTGCGGCCAGTACGGCTCGATGGCCGCGCGGTGGTAGCGGCGCAGCGCGTCGACGATCGGGCCGAGCGGTTCGGCCTGGGTGTCCGGTAAGCGAACCGTGTCGCGGCGTTCGGCGCCGAGCAGGGCCAGTTCGGCGAGAACCCGGCCGGGCGGAGTGGCGCGCAGGGCCTCCATTCCGGCGTCAATGCCGTACGGCTCACTGCTTTCCTGAGAAGGCGTCAGGAAATCCGGGAAATAGCCGCGAGGTGGAATCACGGCGGACAGCAGACGCGCTTCACCATTCAACCGGGAGCGGGTTTCCGTACGCCATTTCCCGAACACCGCGGAACCGCGCCGGTCCCTCAGCCGGTGAAAACTCAGCGCGGTTTCCCACAAGGCGTCCGGCCGGGCGGCCATCCGGACCTTGGACAGGTCCACGCCGGACATATGGATACGCAGCACCTGTCCCCCACTTGTTGCACCTGCAATTACCCCCATCCCAGGGTAGGTGATCCGTAACAGCACGTCACCACGGGGTTTCGGCCACAGGTGAAACGCCTCGCCCCGGACCGCCACCACCCGAAAAGCTGTACGACGTCGGGCACGAATCCGGCGCCACCGGAAGGGCGAGCGAAGGCCGTGGGGGGTTTCGCGTGCCTGGCGGCGGTGGACGACGGTGCGGCACCGTACCCGATGGGGGTAACCCGGGACGCGGCTCATGGATGGGGATCCAGGGGCCGCGTCCCGGTCCGTTTCCGGCCTCTTGTTTCCGGCCTCTTCTTTGCGCATTAAACGAAGAAGTCTGCTTCTTAACAAACAAAGGAAACAACGTCGAACAACCGTTTTCCCCAGAACAAAACGGGACGGCGGCACCCCCGCACAGGGTGCCGCCGTCCCAGGGCGGTGGATCAGGGTGTCCGCCGGCCGGGCCGACGGACGCGCCCGGTCAGCGGACGTACACGTCAGCGGCTGTCGCTGCCGGTGGAGCCCGCCGCCGCGCGACCCGCTTCGAGCCGGGCGACAGGAATGCGGAACGGGGAGCAGGACACGTAGTCCAGGCCCGCCTCGTGGAAGAAGTGCACCGACTCCGGGTCGCCGCCGTGCTCGCCGCAGACGCCGAGCTTCAGGTCCGGGCGGGTGGCCCGGCCGGCCGCGACGGCGCTGCGGACCAGCGAGCCGACGCCGTCCTTGTCGATCGTCTCGAACGGCGACACCCCGAAGATGCCCTTCTCCAGGTACGCGGTGAAGAAGGAGGCCTCCACGTCGTCGCGGGAGAAGCCCCACACCGTCTGGGTCAGGTCGTTGGTGCCGAAGGAGAAGAACTGCGCGGCCTCGGCGATCTGGCCGGCAGTCAGCGCGGCGCGCGGCAGCTCGATCATCGTGCCGATGGTCAGCTTCAGCCGGGTGCCGGTGGCGGCCTCGACCTCGGCGATGACCCGGTCGGCCTCCTCGCGGACGATCTCCAGCTCCTGGACGGTGCCGACGAGCGGGATCATGATCTCGGCGCGCGGGTCGCCCTTGGCGTTCTTCCGCTCGGCCGCGGCCTCGGCGATCGCCCGCACCTGCATGGCGAACAGGCCGGGGATGACCAGGCCGAGCCGGACCCCGCGCAGACCCAGCATCGGGTTCTGCTCGTGCAGCTTGTGCACGGCCTGGAGCAGGCGCAGATCGTTCTCGTTCGCGTCCTTGCGGGACTCGGCGAGCGCGACGCGCACCGACAGCTCGGTGATGTCGGGCAGGAACTCGTGCAGCGGCGGGTCGAGCAGCCGTACGGTGACGGGCAGCCCGTCCATCGCCTCGAACAGCTCTATGAAGTCGGCCTTCTGGAGCGGGAGCAGCTCCTCCAGCGCGGTCTCGCGCTCGGCGTCGGTGTCCGCGAGGATCAGCTTCTCGACCATCGAGCGGCGTTCACCGAGGAACATGTGCTCGGTGCGGCACAGCCCGATGCCCTGGGCGCCGAAGCGGCGGGCCCGCAGCGCGTCCTCGGCGTTGTCGGCGTTGGCCCGTACCCGCAGCCGGCGCACCCGGTCCGCGTACGCCATGATCCGGTGCACGGCGGCGACCAGCTCGTCGGCGTCGTCGGCACCGGCGTGCATCCGGCCCTCGAAGTACTCGACGACCGGGGACGGCACGACGGGGACCTCGCCGAGGTACACCTTGCCGGTGGAGCCGTCGATGGAGACGACGTCGCCCTCCTCGATCACCCGGCCGCCCACTGTCATCCGGCGGCGCTTGGTGTCGACCTCCAGCTCCTCCGCGCCGCAGACACAGGTCTTGCCCATGCCGCGGGCGACGACGGCGGCGTGCGAGGTCTTGCCGCCGCGCGAGGTCAGGATGCCCTCGGCCGCGATCATGCCGTCGAGGTCGTCGGGGTTGGTCTCGCGGCGGATCAGGATGACCTTCTCGCCGGAGCGGGACCACTTGACCGCGGTGTACGAGTCGAAGACCGCCTTGCCGACCGCCGCGCCCGGCGAGGCGGCGATGCCCCGGCCCAGCAGCTCCGTCCTCGCGTCGTCGTCGAAGCGCGGGAACATCAGCTGCGCCAGCTGCGCCCCGTTGACCCGCTGGAGCGCCTCGGCCTCGTCGATCAGCCCCTGGTCGACGAGCTGGGTGGCGATCCGGAAGGCGGCACCGGCGGTGCGCTTGCCGACCCGGGTCTGGAGCATCCACAGCTGGCCGCGCTCGATGGTGAACTCGATGTCGCACAGGTCCTTGTAGTGCGTCTCGAGGGTCTCCATGATCTGCATCAGCTGGTCGTACGACTTCTTGTCGATCGACTCCAGGTCCGCGAGCGGCACGGTGTTGCGGATGCCGGCCACGACGTCCTCGCCCTGCGCGTTCTGCAGGTAGTCGCCGTACACGCCCTGGTGGCCGCTGGCCGGGTCACGGGTGAAGGCGACGCCCGTACCGGAGTCGGGGCCGAGGTTGCCGAAGACCATCGAGCAGACGTTGACGGCGGTGCCCAGGTCGCCGGGGATGCGCTCCTGGCGGCGGTAGAGCTTGGCCCGGTCGGTGTTCCACGAGTCGAAGACGGCCTTGATGGCCAGGTCCATCTGCTCGCGCGGGTCCTGCGGGAACGCCCGTCCGGCGTCCCGCGCGACGATCTCCTTGAAGCGCTCGACCAGCTTCTTCAGGTCGGCGGCGTCGAGGTCGACGTCGACGGTGATGCCCTTGGCCTCCTTCGCCGCCTCCAGCGCCTCCTCGAAGAGGTCGCCGTCGACGCCGAGGACGGTCTTGCCGAACATCTGGATGAGACGCCGGTAGGAGTCCCAGGCGAAGCGCTCGTCACCGGCCTGCGAGGCGAGACCGGCCACGGACTCGTCGGAGAGGCCGATGTTGAGGACCGTGTCCATCATGCCGGGCATCGAGAACTTGGCGCCGGAGCGGACCGAGACCAGCAGCGGGTCGTCGGCCTGGCCGAGCTTCTTGCCCATCCGCGATTCGAGTGCGTCGAGGTGCGCGCTGACCTCGGCGCGCAGCGCCTTCGGCTCCTCGCCGCTCTCCAGGTAGACCTTGCACGCCTCGGTGGTGATGGTGAATCCCGGAGGGACGGGAAGCCCGAGGTTGGTCATCTCGGCGAGGTTCGCGCCCTTGCCGCCGAGGAGGTCCTTCAGATCCTTGTTGCCCTCGGTGAAGTCATAAACGAACTTCTCGCCCTCGGACCCCCGGGACTCCGGGTTGGTTACGTGGGGATCTTTGTTTTCCGACACGGGTCTCGACTCCTCGAGGACGCGGTGGCTGCCCTGACGGCGAGGAACATACCCAGATCGAAGGTTTCTGGGTACGCCCACTGACTCGTCACCAGGTCTCAACCACCCATCCGCCAGCGGATCGAAAGTGACACGATCAACCGCCCCGGCGGGAGAATTCATTCACTTCTTGAACGCATAACTACTCACCGCCACCGGAATTTCCCGATCTGCTCACGCTGTGCCACGCAAGCGTCGATCGATCAAACAAGAGCCCACTGGCACCGAGTGCCACCATTTGAGAAGTCAAGCTCCCGAAAACGCGCTCATCTGAGCGCAAGACCCCTCAAGGTGGCGAGAATCACTCTACGGCCGCCGCTCAGATGTCACCATTCGGACGCCCGATCGACAACCGTCCGTCATCAGGACATCACGCATAGGGCTCCACCGCGACCGGAAGCGGTGTGCGAAGTCCGCCACTCGCCCGTTCCGGACACCGATCGGCCGGAGTCTCGTCGAATCCGATCGGATATCGCGCTCATGTGAGCGAGCAAAGAGAAGAGGCACGCGGTGCCGGGTGGCGCCACGTGCCTCGGAAGGCTCAGGACGGCTCGGGGAGAGCCGGGAGAAGCCGGGAAGGGCCGGGAGAGGGACGGTCAGCCGCCCGAGGTGTCCAGCTCCGCGTCCGGGCTCACGCCCGCGCAGTCGTACGGGTCCTTCAGCCAGCCGTCCGGCAGCACGACCCGGTTGTTGCCCGAGGTGCGCCCGCGCGGCCCGTCCGCCCCGTCCGGCCACGGCTGGTCCAGGTCCAGCTCCGCCAGCTGCCCGGCCAGCTCCTCCAGCGAGGAGGTGACCGCGAGCCTCTTGCGCATCTCGGAGCCGACCGAGAAACCCTTGAGGTACCAGGCCACGTGCTTGCGGAAGTCGATCACACCGCGCGTCTCGTCGCCGATCCACTCCCCCAGCAGCGTCGCGTGCCGCACCATCACCTCGGCCACCTTCCGCAGCCCCGGCGCCTGACGCGTCCCCGCGCCCTCGAAGGCGTTCACCAGGTCGCCGAAGAGCCACGGGCGGCCCAGACAGCCCCGGCCCACGACCACCCCGTCGCAGCCGGTCTCACGCATCATCCGCAGCGCGTCGTCCGCGCACCAGATGTCTCCGTTGCCGAGGACCGGGATCTCCGGGACGTGCTCCTTGAGACGGGCTATGGCGTCCCAGTCGGCGGTGCCGCCGTAGTGCTGGGCGGCCGTGCGGCCGTGCAGGGCGACGGCCGTGACGCCCTCCTCGACCGCGATCCGGCCCGCGTCCAGGTAGGTCATGTGGTCGTCGTCGATGCCCTTGCGCATCTTGATCGTGACCGGCAGCGCGCCCGCGTGGGAGACCGCCTGCTGAAGGATCGCCCGCAGCAGCGGCCGCTTGTACGGGAGTGCCGAGCCACCGCCCTTGCGGGTCACCTTGGGGACCGGGCAGCCGAAGTTCAGGTCGATGTGGTCGGCGAGGTCCTCGTCGACGATCATGCGGACGGCCTTGCCCACGGTGACCGGGTCCACTCCGTACAGCTGGATCGAGCGCGGGGTCTCGCTCGCGTCGAAGTGGATCAGCTGCATGGTCTTCTCGTTGCGCTCGACCAGTGCCCGCGTAGTGATCATCTCGCTGACGAACAGCCCCTTGCCGCCGGAGAACTCCCGGCACAGGGTGCGGAACGGGGCGTTGGTGATCCCGGCCATGGGGGCGAGCACCACCGGCGGCTGCACCGTGTGCGGGCCGATCCGGAGCTGTGGGAGCGAGGGGGCGAGCGTGGTCATTGCTCCATTGTCGCGTACCGGACGGACCACTCCGGCAGCGGAATTCGTTAGTTAACCGTACTATCCATGTATGCCCGAGCTCAGTTCCCGCCGCCGGCAGTTGGTGCTGGCGATCTGCTGCATGAGTCTGCTGATCGTCAGTCTCGACAACACCGTGCTCAACGTCGCCCTCCCCTCCATGCAGAAGGAGTTGCACGCCTCGGTCGCCGGCATGCAGTGGACGATCGACGCGTACACCCTGGTCCTGGCCTCGCTGCTGATGCTCGCGGGCTCCACCGCCGACCGGATCGGCCGCCGCAGGGTCTTCCAGACCGGGCTGGTCCTCTTCACCCTCGGCTCGCTGCTCTGTTCCCTGGCGCCGAACCTGGAGTCGCTGGTGGCGTTCCGGATGGTGCAGGCGGTGGGCGGTTCGATGCTCAACCCGGTCGCGATGTCGATCATCACCAACACCTTCACCGACCCGCGCGAGCGGGCCCGCGCCATCGGGGTGTGGGGCGGGGTGGTCGGCATCTCGATGGCGGCCGGCCCGGTGGTCGGCGGTCTGCTGGTGGACTCGGTCGGCTGGCGGTCCATCTTCTGGATCAACCTCCCGGTCGGCCTCGCGGCGGTCCTGCTCACCTGGCGGTACGTGCCCGAGTCCCGCGCCCCGAAGCCGCGCCGCCCCGACCCGGTGGGCCAGCTGCTGGTGATCGGGCTGCTCGGCTCACTGACGTACGCGATCATCGAGGCCCCCTCCTCGGGGTGGACCTCGCCGCGCATCCTGCTGTTCACCGCGCTCGCCCTCTGCTCGCTGGCCGGTCTGCTGGTGTACGAGCCCCGCCGCGCCGAGCCCCTGATCGACCTGCGGTTCTTCCGCAGCGCGCCGTTCAGCGGCGCCACCGTCATCGCGGTCTGCGCCTTCGCCGCGCTGAGCGGCTTCCTCTTCCTGAACACCCTGTACCTCCAGAACGTACGCGGGCTGAGCGCGCTGCACGCCGGTCTGTACATGCTGCCGATGGCGGCCCTGACCTTCGTCTGCGCCCCGCTGTCCGGACGGCTGGTCGGCAACCGGGGGCCGCGGCTGCCGCTGCTCGTGGCGGGCGTGGCGATGACGGCGTGCGGGCTGCTGTTCGCGGTGTTCGACGCGGAGACCGACACCGCGCTCCTCTTCACCGGGTACGTCCTCTTCGGCCTCGGCTTCGGCATGGTGAACGCTCCGATCACCAACACCGCCGTCTCCGGGATGCCCCGCGCCCAGGCCGGGGTGGCGGCCGCCGTCGCCTCGACCAGCCGCCAGATCGGCGGCACCCTCGGGGTCGCCGTGATCGGCGCGGTCCTGGCGTCCGGGGTGGCGGGCACCGGCTCACCGCGCGGCGCGGCGTACGCGTCCGCCTTCGTGGACGCGAGCAAGCCCGCCTGGTGGATCCTCGGCGGGTGCGGCCTGGCCGTGCTCCTGGTGGGCGCCCTGACCAGCGGCCACTGGGCCCGGGAAACCGCCCTCCGCACGGCCCGGCGCCTGGAGAAGCAGTCGGGCCCCCCGACCGCCGGCCGCCCCGCGGCGGACTCCCGGACCTCCTGACCTCAGCTCCCGGCGGGCGCCGGGGCCTGGCGCGTTCACCACGTTTCCGCCCTCGATCCCGCGTCGTTACGGTAGTAATCACCGTCTGTACCGCGAGAGTTGCCGCCCGGAGCGGCGGCCCGGAGCGGCCCGGTGGCGCACCGGGGGACGACGCGACAGGAGACGTACGCCCATGGCCTTCCAGCCCCGTGAACTCCACCCGGACCGTTCCGCCCGCGACCTCTTCGGTGCCGACATGCGGCGGCACCGTGAGCGGCTGGAACTGTCCCTCGTCCGGCTGGCCAAGGTCCTCAACTACAGCAAGAGCCAGCTCGCCCGGATCGAGGTCGCGGAGTCCATGCCGCCCGAGGACCTGCCGCCCCGGCTGGATCTGCTCTTCGAGACGGGCGACCATTTCCAGCGCCTGTACGGCGTGGCGCGGAACGAGCCCTTCCCCGGGAAGTACCAGCAGGCGATCGAGCTGGAGGCGACGGCGGTCGTCATCGAGGAGTACGCCTGCCAGATCGTCCCGGGCCTGCTCCAGACCGCCGAGGTCGCCCGGCACTCCCTGCGCGCGGGTGCCCCGCACGCGCCCCGGGCGGAGATCGACCGCATGGCCGAGCTGCGGCTGCAAAGGCAGGCAAGGCTGTTCGGCGATGCCCCGCCCCGGTGCTCGTTCATCCTCGACGAGAGCGTGCTGCGCCGTCCGGTGGGAAGCCCCTCGGTCATGGCCACCCAACTCGAAGCGATCGCCCGTACCGCAGCCGGATCGTCCTGGATCACCGTTCAGGTGCTGCCGTTCTGGACAGGTGTGCATGCGGAGATGGGCGGTTCGTTGACCCTCTACACCCTGCCGAACGGTCCGGCAATCGCGTGGACGGAGGGCAGTCACGATGGAACCATCATCCAGGATCGGGATTCCGTCGCGGCCCGCCGCGAGTCCTACGATCTGCTGCGGGCCCAGGCTCTGTCGCCCCGGGACTCCGAGGCGCTGATCAAATCAGTCGTGAAGGAGCACCAACACCATGCAGCCCACCCCCGCCACTTCCCGGTGGCGTAAGAGCAGCTACAGCAACAATAACGGCGGGACGTGTGTGGAGGTCGACGACGCCGCGCCGGGGGCCGTGCGCGATTCGAAGGTCCCGGGCGGGCCGGTGCTGCGTTTCCGTCCTGCGCGGTGGCAGGCGTTCGTGACCTCGGTCCGTCAGGGCACGTTCGGCCTTTCCTGAAAGGACGCCGGACAGGGCCGTGGGCCCGGATCACGGGGTGATCCGGGCC
>NZ_JBHJQP010000214.1:0-12977 GCF_042262625.1 Streptomyces sp. NPDC056347
ACCGGGACCCGGTCACCGCTCGTCCCGCTCCGGAACGCGTCTCAGAACTTGTTGCGCGGGGTGATGCCCAGCGACATGCCCGACAGGCCGCGCTGACGGCCGCCCAGCTTGTCGGCGATGGTGCGCAGCGCCTTGCCCGCCGGGGAGTCCGGGTCGGAGAGCACGACCGGCCTGCCCTCGTCGCCGCCCTCGCGCAGCCGTACGTCGATCGGGATGGAGCCCAGCACCGGCACCTCGGCGCCGACCGTCTTCGTCAGCCCCTCGGCGACCTTCCGGCCACCGCCCGTGCCGAACACGTCGACCATCTCGTCGCAGTGCGGGCAGGGCATGCCCGACATGTTCTCGACGACACCGACGATCTTCTGGTGGGTCTGCACCGCGATCGAACCGGCCCGCTCGGCGACCTCGGCCGCCGCCTGCTGCGGGGTCGTGACGACCAGGATCTCGGCGTTCGGCACCAGCTGCGCCACGGAGATCGCGATGTCGCCGGTGCCCGGCGGCAGGTCGAGCAGCAGGACGTCCAGATCGCCCCAGTACACATCGGCGAGGAACTGCTGGAGCGCGCGGTGGAGCATCGGTCCGCGCCACACCACCGGGGCGTTGCCCGGGGTGAACATGCCGATGGAGATGACCTTCACGCCGTTCGCCGACGGCGGCATGATCATGTTCTCGACCTGGGTCGGCTTCCCGTCCGCGCCGAGCATCCGCGGCACGCTGTGGCCGTAGATGTCCGCGTCCACGACACCGACCTTGAGGCCGTCGGCGGCCATCGCGGCCGCGAGGTTCACCGTCACGGAGGACTTGCCGACGCCGCCCTTGCCGGACGCGACCGCGTAGACGCGGGTCAGCGAGCCGGGCTTGGCGAACGGCACCTCGCGCTCCGCCGTACCGCCGCGCAGCGAGGACGCCAGTTCCTTGCGCTGTTCGTCGCTCATCACGTCGAGCGTGACGTCGACCCGCGTGACCCCCTCGACGCGGGCGACCGCGTCCGTCACGTTCTTGGTGATCGTCTCGCGCATCGGGCAGCCTGAGACCGTGAGATAGACCGTGACAGCGACCGCACCGTCAGCATCGATCTCGACCGATTTCACCATGCCGAGTTCGGTGATCGGACGGTGGATCTCCGGGTCGTTCACTGTCGCCAGTGCCTCAAGCACCGCGTCTTCCGTAGCCATACCGACGATGTTACGGCGCCTGTTGCTACGCGTGAGTAGCCCCTGTCAGCGGTCTTCGTCACTCTCGGCCCGGAACAGGGCCCCGCGGTCGTCCAGGTCCCGCATCAGGTCCTCCAGCTCGGAGCGGATCCAGTCGCGGGTGGCGACCTCGCCGAGCCCCATCCGCAGCGCCGCGATCTCCCGGGTGAGGTACTCGGTGTCCGCGATGGAGCGCTCGTTCTGCTTGCGGTCCTGCTCGTGGGTGACCCGGTCGCGGTCGTCCTGCCGGTTCTGGGCGAGCAGGATCAGCGGGGCCGCGTACGAGGCCTGGAGAGACAGCATCAGCGTCAGGAAGATGAAGGGGTACTGGTCGAACCGGAGCGGTGACGGCGCGAAGATGTTCCACGCCACCCAGACGATGATGACCAGCGTCATCCAGACGATGAACCGCCCGGTGCCCAGGAAGCGGGCGATGCGTTCGGAGAGCCGTCCGAACGCCTCGGGGTCGTAGTCCGGCACCAGCCGCCGTCTGGGGGGCTTCGGCTGGTCCAGGCGGACGCGGGGCGGGCGCACGATGCCCGTGGCGCCCGTCGACACGGCCCTCGCCCTGTCCTCATTGGCCACGGGGAGCCTCCGCGTCGTGGAAGTCGGTCTCCCGCCAGTCCTCGGGCAGCAGGTGGTCGAGGACGTCGTCGACCGTCACCGCGCCGAGCAGCGAACCGCTCTCGTCCACCACGGGCACCGAGACCAGGTTGTACGCGGCCAGGTAGCTCGTCACGGCGGGCAGCGGGGTGTCCGGGCCGAGGGGGACGAGATCGCTGTCCACCACCGAGCTGACCAGGGTGTACGGCGGGTCGCGCAGCAGCCGCTGGAAGTGCACGGTGCCCAGGTATTTGCCGGTCGGCGTCTCGTCGGGCGAGCGGCACACGTACACCTGGGCGGCGAGCGCCGGGGACAGGTCCGCCTGGCGGACCCGGGCCAGCGCGTCGGCCACCGTGGCGTCCGGCCGCAGGATGATCGGCTCCGTGGTCATCAGCCCGCCCGCGGTCCGCTCCTCGTACGACATCAGACGCCGTACGTCGGCCGCGTCGTCCGGCCGCATCAGGGCCAGCAGCCGCTCCTTGTCCTCCTCGGGCAGCTCGGACAGCAGGTCGGCGGCGTCATCCGGGTCCATCGCCTCCAGGACGTCGGCGGCGCGTTCCTCCTGGAGCTTGCCGATGATCTCCACCTGGTCGTCCTCCGGCAGCTCCTCCAGGACGTCGGCGAGCCGGTCGTCGTCGAGCGCGGCGGCGACCTCGGCGCGCCGCTTCGGGGACAGGTGGTGCAGCGCGTTGGCCACGTCCGTCGGGCGCAGCCGCTCGAAGGTGGCGACCAGGGACTCCGCGCCCTGCCCCTCCTCGGCCAGCGAGAAGCCGCGGACCGCCGACCACTCGACCGTCAGGGTCTCGCCCTTGCGGCGCAGCGCCCCGCCCTTGCCCTTGCGCACGAAGTACTTGTCGATCTCCCAGTCGCGGCGGGCCGGGAGCTGGTGGATGGAGACGTCCAGGACGGTGACCTCCTCGCCGGTCTCCACCAGCTGGACCCGCCGGTCGAGGAAGTCGCCCAGCACCAGGCGTTCGGTGGGCCGTTGTTCGAAGCGCCGTACGTTGACCACTCCGGTGGTGATGACCTGGCCGGACTCGATGCCGGTGACCCGGGTCATCGGGAGGAAGATCCGACGGCGGCTGAGCACCTCGACGACGAGCCCCAGCAGCCGGGGCGGCCGTCCGCCGACCCGGAGCATCGCGACCAGGTCGCGGACCCGTCCCACCTGATCGCCGTTGGGGTCGAAGACCGGCACGCCGGCCAGGTGGGAGACGAAAACCCGGGAGGTGCCTGCCGCCATCGCGCGCCTCCTTCTTCCGTGCCGGACGTCACCGGTCGGCCCGATTGGGCGTTGAATCAACCGTTATGACGGGATCAGGCTAGCCCGTACCGCTCCGGGACGCTCCGGCGGAGCCGTCCGTACGGCTCCCTGACAGAGGGTCCGGGCGGCACGGGTACGCTGCCGTCTGCCACCCCCGCGATGCAGATGAGAGGCAGCGTGCCTGTGACCTCCTCCGTTCCGCCCGTCCGGAACCGATGCCGGACCGCCCTGGCCGCCCTGCTCTGCGCCGGGCTGGCGACCGTGCTCACGGCGTGCGGCGAGGACCCGGACGAGGGGACCAACGGCGTCGGCAAGCTCACCGCCCCGGAGATCGAGAAGAAGGCGCAGGGCGCGGCGGACGCCGCCGACACGGTGCGCCTGGCCGGGACGCTGGTCAGCAAGGGCGGCACGTACAAGCTCAACATGCGGCTCAAGGCCGACGGCGGCACCGGCTCCGTGGTCTCCAAGGACAGCAGGTTCGAGCTGCTGCGGATCGGCGACGAGCTCTATCTGAAGGCGGACTCCGGGTTCTGGAGCCACGAGGAGAAGTCCTCCGCCTCCAGCGGGGCGTCCGGCGCGGCGGCGGACAAGCTCCAGAACAAGTACGTCAAGGTCCCCGAGAACGACCCCGCGTACAAGCAGCTGCGCGGCTTCACCGACAAGAAGACCCTGCTCGGCGGCCTGCTCAGCCTGCACGGCACCCTCAACAAGGGGGACCGGGCCACGGTCGGCCCGGTCCGGACCGTCCAGATCACGGGCGGCGAGGGCGAGGGCGGCACGCTCGACGTCTCGCTGGAGGGCAAGGCGTATCCGCTGCGCTTCGCGCGCGGCGGCGGCGCGGGGACCGTCACCTTCGCGGACTGGGGCAAGGACTTCCCGCTGGAGGCCCCGTCGAAGGTGGACACGGTCGACTACGGCAAGCAGCTGCCCCGTACGGCCTCCTGAGCCGCGGGGCTCAGCCCTTCAGGCCGCGCTTCAGCAGGCGCGGCAGGCCCGCGGGCACCGGCCGCCGGGTGGTGGCGGGCGTCGGCAGCGGGGCGGCGGCCAGCGAGCCGTCCGGCAGCCCGGCACGGACCTCGTCCGGCGTCAGCCGCAGCACCCGGCACTCGCGGGCCCAGCGCTCCGTCATCCGCTCGGCGTCCGGCGCGTTCAGCCGCTTGCCCTTGAGTTCCGCGACCGCGGCCTCCCACTCGGGCGACCCGGGCGCGAGTTCGGTGACGGTGGCCGTCCAGGCGACCAGCCGGCCGCCCTTGTCCTTGCTGCGTACGGTGACCTCGGCAGCGGAGCCGTCGCTGAGCCCGGCCGGCAGCGGCTGCTCGCCGGGGCCGTCGCCGACCAGATGGGCCGCGCCCTCGTGCCACACGTGCCACACCGCCCGGGCGGGTCCGGTGCCCCGCACCCAGACGAGGCCGGACTTCTTGGTGGCCTCCTCGACAAGGGCCCGGCCCAGCGGCGTATCGGCTACAGCGGCGGAAGTCATGCCCGCACTCTAAGGGACCGGGCAGGACCGCCGCCGTCGAGGCTTCACAGCCAGCCGTTCCGCTTGAGGGTGCGGTGGATGGAGAAGCAGACCACCCCGATGACGCCCAGCACCGTCGGATAGCCGTACGTCCAGCGCAGCTCCGGCATGTGCTTGAAGTTCATCCCGTAGACGCCGCAGATCATCGTCGGCACGGCGACGATCGCCGCCCAGGAGGTGATCTTGCGCATGTCCTCGTTCTGCGCCACCGTCGCCTGCGCCAGGCTGGCCTGGAGGATCGAGTTCAGCAGCTCGTCGAAGCCGATGACCTCCTCGTGCACCCGGGCCAGGTGGTCGGCGACGTCCCGGAAGTACTTCTGGATGTCCGGGTCGATCAGCCGCATGGGCCGCTCGCTCAGCAGCTGCATCGGCCGCAGCAGCGGAGACACCGCCCGCTTGAACTCCAGGACCTCGCGCTTCAGCTGGTAGATCCGCCCGGCGTCGGTGCCGCGCGGGCTGCCCTTCGTCGGGGCCGAGAAGACCCCGATCTCCACCTCGTCGATGTCGTCCTGGACCGCGCCCGCCACCGCGATGTAGCCGTCCACGACGTGGTCGGCGATGGAGTGCAGCACCGAGGAGGGGCCCTTGGCGAGCAGTTCGGGGTCGTCCTGGAGCCGGTGCCGCAGCGCGCGCAGCGAGCCGTGACCGCCGTGCCGCACGGTGATGACGAAGTCCCGGCCGGTGAAGCACATCACCTCACCGGTCTCGACGACCTCGCTGGTCGCGGTGAGTTCGGCGTGCTCGACGTAGTGGATGGTCTTGAAGACCGTGAAGAGCGTGTCGTCGTACCGCTCCAGCTTGGGCCGCTGATGGGCGTGGACGGCGTCCTCGACGGCCAGCGGGTGGAGGCCGAACTCCCGGGCGATACCGGCGAATTCCTCCTCGGTCGGCTCGTGCAGACCGATCCAGGCGAAGCCGCCCTCCTCGCGCACCTGGAGCATCGCCTCGTGCGGCGTGAGGCAGCCCTCGAGCTCCAGCCGCCGACCGTCGCGGTAGACCGCGCAGTCGACGACCGCGCTGGAGGCGGAGGGGTCGCGGGTGGTGTCGTAACTGCTGTGCAGGGTGCTGGTCTTGCGCAGGGACGGCCGCACGGCGGCACGCAGGTCACGGATCATCGACATGGCTGGCTCCTTCACGGAGGGCCGTCGGCGGGCACGTGGAACAGCCCGGAATGGGGACGTGGGCTCACGTCCGCAAAGCGGGCTCCACCGCGGGCGGCGCGATGACGGCGTTCGCTACAGACAGGCAGAAGGGGGATGCTCTTCCGTCGTGCGCAACGCCACGCGCGCCGGGCGGAAGGCCGTGGGCGCGGCGCGATGCCTTGAGCCTCGACCGGTGTGGAAACGGATCACCGAGAGAGGCGAGAGGCGGAAGAGCGGCTGGTACTGCACGATCGACTTCGATCCATGGCAGCCCCACCTCCTCCAGCCGGTCCCCCTTGGGGGATGACGTGTCGCCGGGGCCGAGAGCGACGCTTCTGCGTGCTGCCCCGAACAGCGGCCAAGACTATCAGCCGACTGACGGTCAATCCCTTACTTTGCCCGTTCCATACGCGACCTATGCTCGCGGGATGGAAGAAATTCTTGCTCTGGTCGAGGCACGGTTGCGCACGGCTCTCGGCGAACCGGACGCACGCGCCTCGGTGACCTTCCTCGGCACGGACCGGATCGAGGTGCTGCGCTTCGTCGACGGTGACGTGGTGCGCTACGCCACGCTCGGGATGTCCGCCCAGCCGATGGCCGATCCCACCGCCGCGGTCGTGGACCCGCTGAAGGGCCCGCGCGCCGAACTGGTCCTCTCCGTACGGGCCGGGCTCGCCGACACCGACAAGGTGCTGCGCCCGCTGGCCGTACTGGCGGCGTCGCCGCAGGTCGAGGGGGTGATCGTGGCGCCCGGAGCCTCGCTGGACCTGGGTGGACCGCTGTGGCCCGGGGCGCCGTTCGACTCGGTGCTGGTCGCCGAGTCCGGGGGGCTGGTGGAGGATCTGGAGCTGGACGCGCCGAGGGAGCCGGTGCGCTTTCTGCCGCTGCTGCCGATGACGCCCAACGAGGCCGCGTGGAAGCGGGTCAGGGGTGCGCAGGAGCTCCAGGAACGGTGGCTCTCGCGCGGCACGGACCTGCGCGATCCGCTGCGTGGTTCGGTGCCGCTGGACTGACCGCTGGTGCCGTCGGGCCGGTCGGCGGCGCTGCCGGATCGGAACCGGGCGTCCTCGCGCGCACGAAAGCCCCGCCGCGCGGCCAGGAGGGGGAGCCGCGGGCGGGGCGGGGCGGGGAGGGCCGTGGTTCAGTCGGCGAAGACCGTGACGCTGTCCTCGGCGGTGTGCCGCGGCTCCAGCTCCCGGGCCTCGTGGGTCAGGGCCGAGCGCCGGAGCCAGACGACGACCGCGCCGGCCACGGCCGCGACGGCGGCGACGACGAACGGGATGTGGATGTCGCTCCACTCCTCGATCTTCGGCGCGAGATAGGGGGCGGCCGCCGCGGCGAACCAGCGGACGAAGTTGTAGCCGGCGCTCGCCACCGGGCGCGGTGCGTCCGAGACCCCGAGCGCCAGCTCCGTGTAGACGGTGTTGTTCATGCCGATGAAGGCGCCGGAGACGATCGTGCAGACGATCGCGGCGGTGTGGTTGCCGTATCCCAGCACCAGCAGGTCGGCGGCGAGCAGCACCAGTGAGGCGCCGAGCACCTTCAGCGAGCCGAAGCGCTCCTGCAGCCGCGGTGCGACGAGCACCGAGAACACCGCGAGCAGCAGCCCCCAGGCGAAGAACACCGCGCCCGACTTGTACGGCGTCATGTTCAGTACGAACGGGGTGAAGGCCAGGATCGTGAAGAACGCGTAGTTGTAGAAGAACGCCGAGGCCGCGACCGAGGCCAGTCCTCCGTGGCCGAGCGCCTTGACCGGGTCGAGCAGCGAGGTCTTGCGGGCGGGCCGGGGCTGCTCCTTCAGGAACGCGGCGATGCAGAGGAAACCGATGGCCATCAGCGCGGCCGTGCCGAAGAACGGGTAGCGCCAGCTGGCGTCGCCGAGCAGGGCGCCCAGCAGCGGGCCGCAGGCCATGCCGAGACCGAGCGCCGACTCGTAGAGCAGGATCGCCGCCGCGCTGCCGCCGGCCGCGGCGCCGACGATCACGGCCAGCGCGGTCGACACGAACAGGGCGTTGCCCAGTCCCCAGCCGGCCCGGAAGCCGACGAGCTCGCCGACCGACGACGAGGTCCCCGAGAGCGCGGCGAAGACGACCACCAGCGCGAGCCCCAGCAGCAGCGTCTTGCGGCCGCCTATCCGACTGGACACGAAGCCGGTGACGAGCATCGCCACGGCGGTGATCAGGAAGTACGAGGTGAAGAGCAGCGACACCTGGCTCGGGGTCGCCTCCAGGCCCTTGGCGATGGACGGCAGGATCGGGTCCACCAGCCCGATCCCCATGAACGCCACGACGGACGCGCCCGCCGTGGCCCAGACGGCCTTCGGCTGACGCAGGATGCTGCCGGCGCCCTGATCGAACGGATCCTCTGTCTGCATGAGCCCTCTCGCTCTCCATCGGTTGCCCTGGGTGGCTGCGCTATGCACAGAATAAGTTAGGCAATCTAATGAGTGCAAGTTACATCTATTTCTGCTGGTGAGGTGGGCCTCGCGTACGGGTGATCTTGCTTGACGCGGCGGCGGTCGTGGAGGACCGTTGGTCGCTATGAGGGGCGAACCCAGTTGCCCGAAGTGCGGAGGCCGGGTCAGGGCGCCCGGTCTGTTCGCCGACACCTGGCAGTGCGCCGAGCACGGCAGTGTGCAGCCGCTCCAGCCGGTGATCCCGCCCAGCGTCGACGCGCTGGGCGTCGTGGTGCGCCGCGCCCGGGTCCCGGTGTGGATGCCCTGGCCGCTGCCGGTGGGCTGGCTGTTCACCGGAGTGGCGAGCGCGGGCGACGACCGCAGCGGCGGCCGGGCCACCGCCGTCGCCTGCTCCGGCCCGGGCCCGGTGGGCGGCATCGGCGAACTGCTGCTCGTCACCGAGGACCTCGGCGTCGGGCTCGGCGCGCGCTACGCCGGGGTCGAGGGCCCCGACCCCGCTCCGTACCTGGACGTCGACGGCCCGCCGGACGTCAAGATGCTCACCGCCGGCCGCCCCACCCCGCTCTGGAACGTCAAGGGCGCCCCGCCCGACCGGGCGGTCTTCGCGGGCGAGGCGCGCGGGCTCTGGCTCTGGGCGATCGTCTGGCCCGAGCAGTCCGGGCTGCTGATGTACGACGAGCTGGTCCTCGCCGATCTGCGCGAGGCCGGGGGAGAGATGGACCTGGTGCCGTGCGGGGCGCTCACCCCGCGCCTGCTCGGCTGAGGACCCGCCGCGCCCCTGCCGGCCGCCGGTCACGCCCGTCCGGATGCCGTTCGAACGCCGGTTATCCTTGAATGTCCCCTTGTCCCCCTGTCCGGCTTCGAGCACTGGAGTACGCGTCGTGCGCATCGACCTGCACACCCACTCCACCGCTTCGGACGGCACGGACACCCCCGCCGAGCTGGTGCGCAATGCCGCCGCCGCGGGCCTGGACGTCATCGCCCTCACCGACCACGACACCGTGCGCGGCCACGCCGAGGCGGTCGCCGCCCTGCCGGACGGGCTCACCCTCGTGACCGGCGCCGAGCTGTCCTGCCGGCTCGACGGCGTGGGCCTGCACATGCTGGCGTACCTCTTCGACCCCGCCGAGCCCGAGCTGGCGCGCGAGCGCGAGCTGGTGCGCGACGACCGGGTGCCGCGCGCCCGCACCATGGTGCGCAAGCTCCAGGAGCTGGGCGTCCCCGTCGAGTGGGAGCGGGTCGCGGCGATCGCCGGGGACGGCTCCGTCGGCAGGCCGCACATCGCCACCGCCCTCGTCGAACTGGGCGTCGTCGAGACGGTCTCCGACGCCTTCACGCCCGAGTGGCTCGCGGACGGCGGTCGCGCCTACGCCGAGAAGCACGAGCTGGACCCCTTCGAGGCCGTCCGGCTGGTCAAGGCGGCCGGTGGCGTCACCGTCTTCGCCCACCCCGCCGCCGTCAAGCGGGGCCGGGTGGTGCCCGAGTCCTCGATAGCGCGGCTCGCCGCCGCCGGGCTCGACGGCATCGAGGTCGACCACACGGACCACGACGAGCCGACCCGCGCCAGGCTGCGCGGACTCGCCCGCGACCTGGGCCTGCTGACCACCGGGTCCAGCGACTACCACGGCAGCCGCAAGACCGTCGGGCTCGGCGAGTGCGTCACCGACCCCGAGATCTACGGCGAGATCACCCGGCGCGCCACGGGAGCCTTCCCCGTGCCGGGCGCCGGCGGACCTCACCCCGCGTAACGGCACACGCGCCGGGGCACGTACCCCGTCCGCGCCCCTCCTGCCCCATCCCTGTCACCGCGCACCGCTGCCGCGCGCGCCCGGCCTTCCGGCCGCCGTCGTGCCTTCGCGGTGCGCTCCTTCGGGCCTCCCGGCCCCACCCTTCCGCTCGTCTCTCTTCTCGCAAGGCTCACTGTGTTCGACGTCGCTGTCTTCGGATCCCTTTTTCTTACGCTATTTGTGATTATGGATCCGCCCGGAATCACCCCGATCTTCCTCGCGCTCACCGCGGGCCGCCCCGCCAAGGTGCAGCGCAGGATGGCGCTCCAGGCGGTCGCCGTCGCCTTCGGCGTGATCGCCGTCTTCGGCGTCCTCGGCCAGCAGATCCTCGATTACCTGCATGTCTCCGTGCCCGCCCTGATGATCGCGGGCGGTCTGCTCCTGCTGCTGATCGCGCTCGACCTGCTGACCGGCAAGACCGACGAGCCGACGCAGACCAAGGACGTCAACGTCGCGCTCGTACCGCTGGGCATGCCGCTGCTGGCCGGGCCCGGCGCGATCGTCTCGGTGATCCTGGCGGTGCAGCACGCCGACAGCGTGGGCAGCCAGATCTCGGTCTGGTCGGCGATCATCGCGATGCACGTCGTGCTCTGGCTGGCCATGCGCTACTCGCTGCTGATCATCCGGGTCATCAAGGACGGCGGGGTCGTGCTGGTGACCCGGCTCGCCGGAATGATGCTCTCCGCCATCGCCGTACAGCAGATCATCAACGGCGTCACCCAGGTCATCCAGAACTCCTGACCGCCCCGGCGGACACCACAGCGCCCCCGCACGGAATCTCCGTGCGGGGGCGCCTCGTCTTTTTTACGTCGTACCGCGTTACGAAGCCGAGGTCTCGGCCGGGCGGATATAGATGCGCTGGCCCATGGCTGCGGCCTGCTGCACGATCCGGTTGACGGAGGCGGCGTCCACGACGGTGCTGTCCACGGCGGTACCGTCGACATCGTCGAGGCGCATGATCTCGAAGCGCATAAGGCTTCCCTTCGTCTGATCCTCCTGATGGAGAACTACTGGGAGGACGGGTGAACCGTCCGCAAGGATGAGAGCACCGGACATCACCGTCCCGTGCTCCACAAGGGGTACAACGGCTTGCCAGGAGCAAACATTCCCTACGCTAAGGAAATTTTTTGAATGTCTAAGTATCAGCTGACCACCGGGCGGTCGAGGGCGACGAGGCGCGCATGAACGAAGCAGAGATCCGCGAGCGGCTGGACCGCACCAACGAGCTGCTCCAGCGCGTGCTCGCCGAGGTGTCGCGGACGCCCTCGACCCACGCGATCTTCGTCGACGCGGGCTATGTGTACGCCGCTGCCGGGCTGCTCGTCACCGGTACCGAGGACCGCCGCTCCTTCGACCTCGACGCGGAAGGGCTGATCGAGGCCTTCATCGACAAGGCCCGGACGATCTTCGCCGACAGCAGGCTGCTCCGCGTCTACTGGTACGACGGAGCCAGGCGGCGCATCCACACCGTCGAGCAGCAGTCCATCGCCGAACTCCCCGACGTCAAGGTCAGACTCGGCAACCTCAACGCCAACAACCAGCAGAAGGGCGTCGACTCACTCATCCGCACCGACCTCGAATCGCTCGCCCGGCACCGCGCCATCAGCGACGCGGCCCTGGTCGGCGGCGACGAGGACCTGGTCTCCGCGGTGGAGGCGGCGCAGGGGTACGGGGCCCGGGTGCACCTGTGGGGCATCGAGGCGGGGGAGGGGCGCAACCAGGCCGAACCGCTGCTCTGGGAGGTCGACAGCCAGCGCACCTTCGACCTGGACTTCTGCCGCCCGTACGTCACCAGACGGCCCGTCACCACCTACGAGGACGACACCCCGGCGCCGCCGCGCGACGACGTCCGCTTCGTCGGCGCGCAGATCGCCGCGGCCTGGCTGGCCGCCCGGGGCCGCGAGTCCCTGGCCGACCTGCTGCCCGGACACCCCTACCTGCCGGGCTCCGTCGACCAGGATCTGCTGGTCGAGGCCGAACGGCTGCTCCAGTACTCGCTGCGCGGCCACGCGCACCTGCGCCGGGCGCTGCGCGACGGCTTCTGGCAGCACCTCCAGTCGCAGTACTGAAAGCGGCCGGTCCGCACTCGCCCCACCCCGCCCCGCCGCGCCAAGGACCTACAGGCCGTCCCAGAACGCGGCGAGGGCGGCGGCCGTCGGCTCCGGGCGGTCCGTGTTGGGGGAGTGCTCGGCGCCGGCGATCCGGGTGCGGCGGGCGCCGAGCCGGAGGGCCATCTCGTCGAGCAGCGGCACCGGCCAGGTGTCGTCGCTCTCGCCGGAGAGCACATGGACCGGCAGTCCCAGGGCGGCCAGCTCGTCCACCCGGTCCGGCTCGGTCACCAGCTGGCGGCCGGTGGCGATCAGCTGGACGGGCCGGTGCAGCAGCCAGCGCCGGCGCAGCGCCTCGCCGTTCGACACCAGGTCCTCCGGCGGGTCCAGGGCGCGCATCGCCTGCCACACCTTGGCCATGCTCATCGTCGTGAGGGCGTCGCTGAGCACCTTCACCTTGAGCCGCTGGGCCTCGGCGACCGCGGCGGGCCCCGACGACATGAGCGTCAGCGAGCGGAACGGCGACGCGTCGAGCAGCACCGCCGCGCGGGCGACCAGCCCGCCGAACGAATGCCCCAGCAGATGCACGGCGCCCGCCCCGTCCGCGTCGAGCGCGGCGGCCTGGGCCAGCACGTCGAGGGCCAGCTCGCCCTGGGCGTACTCCTCCGGGCGGTCCGCCCCGGCCCCCGTCTCGTACTGCCCGCGGCCGTCCACCGCGACAGTGCGGTACCCGGCGGCCGCGAGCGGTTCGAGCAGCGCGACGAAGTCCTCCTTGCTGCCCATGTACCCGGGCAGCAGCAGCGCGGTGCCGCGGGCCGCGCCGGGCGGCGAGGCGTCCAGCACCGCGAAGTCGCCGCGCGGGGTGCGCAGCTGACGGGCTCGGGCACAGGGCGGCGGGGTGAAGGTGTGCGGCCGACTCATGGGAGGAGGGTATGCCGAGGCGTGCCGCACGGGCAGGTGCGGGTCGCCGGAACGCCGGACGGGCCCGAGGAACATCCTCGGGCC
>NZ_JBHJQP010000215.1:0-12625 GCF_042262625.1 Streptomyces sp. NPDC056347
CCCCTGGAGAGGAGGGCGCCCTCCGCCGTTCGCGGACACGCGGGCACGGCCGCCGGGGCGGCCGTGCGGGTCAGTGCGAGTCGGCCGAGGCGGACGTGGCGTCGCTCGGGGAGTTCGAGTCGGCGGGCTCGCCCGACTCGCCCTCGGCCGGCTTGTTGGTGGCGGAACCGGTCGGCGGCACCTTGGGCGTCTTCGACGGCAGCACGGGCAGGCTGCTCGGGCCGTAGCCCTCGAAGTAGCTCTTCGCGGGCACGACGAAGGCGTCGATCGGGACCTCGCCGGTCGAGCTGAAGGTGAAGACGACGCGCTGGACGTCGCCCGCCTTGGCGGCCTCCAGGCCGCTCTCGACCACGGCGGCGGCGTTGCCGGCGCCGCCCAGGGTCACCTTGCCGCCGGCCGGGATCACGATCCGCTTCTCACCCTTGACGGGGTGGAGCTGCACCGTGGAACCCGCGCCGCCCAGGGCGACCGCCTTCAGGGTCTGCGGCTTCGTGCTGTCGTTGAACAGCGTCGCGGAGATGACGGCCGGGCCCTCGGCGGTGAGCTCGGGCTGGGTGATGACGTTCACGTTCTGGACGCTGATGTCGCCGATGGTGGTGGCGGCATTGTCCGGCTTGATCTGCAGCGTCGCTGCGTCATTGCCCGCGCCGCACGCGGCGAGCGAGGCGATCGAGAACACGATGGCAGTGGCGGCGAGGGCGCCGTGTCGAAGGCTGCGGCTCACGGCGGCGGCAACTCCTTGAACGTTCGGACTGCGGACGGGGGAGAGCGGCCACGTAAAGCCGCCCTAAGGGTGTGTCAGCGGCCTTAGGCTACCGAGCCGCCCGCCCCGCCCCGCACCCGACCCGCCCCAAGCGGGTGTTCCCGGGTCTTCCGTTCGGATCACCCGGGCGCGCGCCGTACCGACGAATCGGATCACCCAAGGTCGTGCCGTGCGGACGAAGAGGTACCGACGCGCGACCCGCGAAGCCTCCGGAAACGGGCCGACACGCGCTGACACGTGCTGTTCACAAATCGCCGGTGATCAATTCATGGAGCGTGGCGCATTCCGTACGCATAAGCGATCATGCCGGGCCGGCGATCAATTTCATTGATCGACGCCACTAACTTCCGGACAGATGATCGATCTCCGAACGGAGTATGGAAAGTCCGCCATCCGGAACCCGACAAAACGGGATGTTCATCACCTTCGAGGAGTGGTTCGGGTGTGTGGGACGTGTGTGTTTCGCCCTGCCCGCACAACCGCTCCGACCTGCGAATACCGCCTTCCGTAAGTCTTCCGCAGCACGTGCCCGTTGCTGTTGTCAAGCCCCGAGATATGCCCTGACCTGCGAAAACGCCATTCAGGAGAAGCGGTTCTCGTGTTACGATTGATAGCCACGGAAGGGGTACCTGTCACATGACGTTCAAGGTTGGCGACACCGTGGTCTATCCCCATCACGGGGCCGCGCTGATCGAGGCTATCGAAACTCGCCAGATCAAAGGCGTGGACAAGACCTACTTGGTGCTCAAGGTCGCCCAGGGCGACTTGACGGTTCGTGTGCCGGCGGACAATGCGGAGTTCGTGGGCGTGCGCGACGTGGTCGGGCAGGAGGGGCTGGACCGGGTCTTCGAGGTGCTTCGCGCACCGTACGCCGAAGAGCCGACGAACTGGTCCCGGCGCTACAAGGCAAATCTCGAGAAGCTCGCCTCCGGCGATGTCATCAAGGTCGCCGAAGTGGTCCGCGACCTGTGGCGTCGTGAGCGTGAGCGCGGACTCTCCGCGGGCGAGAAGCGCATGCTCGCCAAGGCCCGCCAGATTCTGGTGAGCGAGCTCGCTCTTGCGGAGAACACGAACGAAGACAAGGCCGAGGCCCTGCTCGACGAGGTTCTCGCGTCCTGACCCGGTCGAACGGTTCTCGCGCTGCTGAACCGCTCGCTCCTGAATCGGTCGAACCGGACCGTTCGACGAACTGATCGAAGTGAGCAGGCCGAACCGGCCGCACCGTCGCGATCGACCGCGCCGGTGGTGATCGGGCGGTCCTCATCGGTCGGTCGTCATCAATGTGCCGCGGTGCCCGCTGACAACCGTATTCACGGTATGTCGTCGGGCGCCGCGGCATGTTCGTTTCAGGGCATGGCTGCATCGGGCTGCGGATGTCTTGTTTTCTGCGCAGCCTGGCTGAAATGCATCTGGACTCACCGATGCGTTGGCTTCATCGGTGATACCCCCGATACTTTGCTCGCGATCTTGTGCGGCCGATCCCGAGCCGCCGGTGCGGTTCGCCCGAATCGGCCGGGTGTCACGGAAAGGGCCCGGCCGAGTCGGAACGGGGCGCCCGGCTCGCTTCTGGCCATACCCATGTCGGCCGTGGAAACAAACATGCCGAAGCTTCGGAGTACAACCGATGTCTGATCAATCGCGTCCGTCCCGCACCGCCGCCGTGATTCCCGCGGCCGGTCGCGGTGTGCGGCTCGGTCCGGGGGCCCCCAAGGCGCTCCGTGCGCTGGGCGGCACGCCCATGCTCATCCACGCGGTCCGGGCCATGGCGGCGTCCCGTGCCGTCTCCCTGGTCGTCGTCGTGGCGCCGCCGGAGGGTGCCGCCGAGGTCAAGAACCTGCTCGACGAACACGCGCTGCCCGAGCGCACCGACTACGTCGTCGTGCCCGGCGGCGACACCCGCCAGGAGTCGGTGCGGCTCGGCATCGACGCGCTGCCCGAGGACGTCTCCGTCGTCCTGGTCCACGACGCCGCCCGCCCGCTGGTGCCGGTCGACACGGTGGACGCGGTGGTCGAGGCGGTACGGGGCGGGGCGCCGGCCGTCGTGCCGGCGCTGCCGCTGGCCGACACCGTCAAGGAGGTCGAGCCGGGGGCGCCGGGTGAGCCGGAGCCGGTGCTCGGCACGCCCGTACGGGCCAGGCTGCGCGCGGTGCAGACCCCGCAGGGCTTCGACCGGGACACGCTCGTCCGCGCGCACGAGGCCGTCGCGCTCAGCGGCGAGGGCGCGACGGACGACGCGGGCATGGTGGAGCGGACCGGGGCGCCCGTCGTGGTCGTACCCGGGCACGAAGAGGCGTTCAAGGTGACCCGGCCGCTCGATCTGGTGCTGGCCGAGGCGGTACTCGCACGCAGGAGGGCGAACGATGGCTTCTGAGGAAACGGTTTCCTCCGCGGAACGGCCCGGGCCGGTGATTCCGCGGGTCGGGATCGGCACCGACATCCACGCCTTCGAGGAGGGCCGCGAGCTGTGGTGCGCGGGGCTGCTCTGGGAGGGCGAGGGGCCGGGGCTCGCCGGGCACTCGGACGCCGACGTGGTGGCGCACGCCGCGTGCAACGCGCTGTTCTCGGCCGCCGGGCTCGGTGACCTCGGGCAGCACTTCGGCACCGGCCGCCCCGAGTGGTCCGGTGCGGCCGGGGTGACCCTGCTCGCCGAGGCGGCCCGGATCGTGCGGGCCGAGGGCTTCGGGATCGGCAACATCGCCGTCCAGGTCGTCGGCGTACGGCCGAAGATCGGCAAGCGGCGCGAGGAGGCGCAGAAGGTGCTGTCGGCCGCCGTGGGGGCGCCCGTCTCGCTCTCCGCCGCCACCTCCGACGGGCTGGGCTTCACCGGGCGGGGCGAGGGCCTCGCGGGGATCGCGACCGCGCTGGTCTACCGCACCGCCTGAGCGTCGACACGGCCCCGAGCGGCGGCAAGGTCCTGACCTGCTGGTACGCCGGGACCGCGACTCTTGTTGCACATCGTTTGCACGTACGCTGGTACGGCAGGCGATGTGCCGCAGGGGCAGTCGCGGGAGGAGGACGGTGGGCCGCCGATGAGCACGATGACCCAGGCGCCGGTGGCGCCCGAGGCCGACGGCGGGTACGTCCTGCGCACCGCCGCCCCCGCCGATCTCGGCGGGGCGCGGGCCGTGATGCTCGACACCGTCTACCGCGACCTGAAGTCCGGCTACGTGCCGCGCTGGCACGCCGACATCATCGATCCCGAGGCCGCCTATCTGCGGCCCGCCCGCTGCACCCTGCTGGTCGTCGAGCACGCCGGGGAGATCGTCGCCACCGGGGCGGTGCGCGACCGCGGCCCCCAGGCGCCGCCCAATCCGCGGTGGGTCGCGGACCGCTTCCCGTCCGGCACCACCGCCCAGCTCTGCCGGATCTACGTCGCCCCCGGCCATCGCAGGCGCGGGCTGGCCCGGCGGCTGGTGCGCGAGCTGTGCGACTTCGCCGCGCGGGCGGGCGAGTACGAGGCGGTCTACCTGCACACCGACCCGGCGGTGCCCGGCGCCGAGCTGTTCTGGCGGTCGCTGGCCGAGGAGGTCTGCGACGAGCGTGCCCTGCCGGGCGGCGGACAGGGCATCGTCCACTTCGAACTGCCGATGCCGGTGCCCGGCACCCCCCTTCGTTAAATGATAATCGTTTTCATATAAGGTCGCTTTCATGTCCACGCCCCGAAACCGCCGCCCCGCCCTGCCCGCGGCGCTCCTGGCCGCCGCGCTCCTCGTCCCGCTCGCCACCGCCTGCTCGTCCCCGGACGGCTCCGGCGGCACCGGCGGCGGGACCTCGGCCGGGCAGCGGCTCCGGGTCGTCATGGCCTTCCCGCCCGCCCAGGCCATGTCCCCCTACGGCGACGACGCCGTCACCCTCAGCAGGCTCGCGGTGATCGAGGGCCTCACCGCGCTGGACGCCGACGGGGCGCCGAAGCCCGCCCTCGCCACCTCCTGGAAGCGGGACAACGACCGCACCTGGACCTTCACCCTGCGCGAGGCCCGCTTCCAGGACGGCACGAAGCTGGACCCGGCCGCCGTCGCCCGCTCGCTGCGCGCCGCCGAGAAGGCCTCCCCGAAGCCCCGCGTCCTCAGCGACACCCGCCTCACCGTCGCCACCCCGGACGCCAGAACCGTGCGGATCACCACCGCGGCCCCCGACCCGCTGCTGCCCCAGCGACTGGCCAACCCCTCGCTCACGATCCTCTCCGGCGCCGCGTACGCCGACGGCAGGGTGAACCCCGCCGGGCACGCCACCGGCCCCTTCACCCTGACCGAGGTCAATGGCGCCGTCAGCGCGACCCTCCGACGCAACGACACCTACTGGGGGGCCAGGGCCAAGGCCCCCGGCGCCGACGTGAAATTCGTCGCCGACGGCACCGCCCGCGCCAACGCCCTGCGCACCGGGGCCGCCGACGTCGCCGAGTACGTCCCGCTCTCCCAGGCCCCCCTCCTCGGCGACGGGCTCGTCCACGAATTCCCCTCGGCCCGCACCAACGGCCTCTCCCTCAACACCCGCCACGGGGTCTTCGCCGACCCGGCCATGCGCGCCGCCGCCCGCGAGGCGATCGACCCGGCCGCCCTGGTCAAGGGCGTCTACGAGGGCCGCGCCGACACTGCCAAGGGCCTCCTCGGCCCCGGCGTCCCCTGGGCCGCGGCCGACCGGACCGCCCCCGCCCATCGGGCGAAGGCCGCGAGCAGGGAGCAGGTCGCGAAGACGGGGGAGATCGTCCTCGCCACCTACACCAACCGGCCCGAGCTGCCCGAGGTCGCCACCGTCGTCCAGCAGCAGCTCACCGCCCGCGGCTTCACCGTCAAGCAGGTCGTCCGCGACTACGCCCAGCTGGAGGCCGACGCGCTGGCCGGGAAGTTCGACGCGTTCATCCAGGCCCGCAACACCCTCCTGGACACCGCCGACCCGGTCTCCTACCTCGCCTCCGACTTCACCTGCGACGGCAGCTTCAACATCTCCCGGCTCTGCGACGAGCGCGTCGACGCCGCCGTGAACAAGGCCGCCGCCCTCGCGGACACCGACGCCCGCCACCGCGCCGAGACGGCCGCCGAGGCCGACATCCTCGGCACCGACGCCCTCGTACCGCTGCTCCACGAACGCTTCGTCCAGGGGTACGACGAAAGCCGCGTCCACGGCGTCTCGCTCGACCCGATGGAACGGACCCTGATCACCGCCGACACCCGCCTCGGGTGACCGGATGAAGCACCTGGCCGGCCGGCTGGGCACGCTCCTCGCGGTCGTCGCCGTGATCGGGCTGCTGCCCCGGCTGACCCGCACGGACCCGGCGCTCACGATCCTGCACGCCCGGTACGCCGACCGGCCGCCCACGCCCGAGACCCTCGCCGCGATCCGCGCGGAGACCGGACTCGACGGCGGGCCGCTCACCGTCCTCGGCCACTGGCTGGGCGGGCTGCTCCACGGCGACCTCGGCACCTCCTGGGTCTCCGGACAGCCGGTCGCCCCCGACGTCCGGTCCGCGTTCGGCGTCTCGCTCACCCTGATGGGGCTCTCGCTCGCCGTCGCCCTGGCGCTGGCCGTCGCGCTCTGCGCGGGCACGCTGCGGCGCGGGGCGCGGCGGCGGATCGTCACCGCACGGGCCGGGACGCTCGCCGCCGTCCTCGCCGCGCTGCCGGAGTTCCTGCTCGCGGCCGTGCTGGCCGCCGTCGTCGCCGTACGGCTCGGCTGGCTGCCCGCGCTCGGCTGGGGCACCCCCGCCCAGGCGGTGCTGCCCGCGCTCGCCATGGGCGTACCGGCGGGCGCGCTGCTCGGCCGGCTGCTGGACGACGCGCTGCCGGCCGCCTTCGCCGAACCGTGGGCGCGGGCGGCGGCCGCGGGCGGACTGCCCGGCCGCCGCGTCGCCCGGCACGCCCTGCGCCGCACCCTGCCCGGACTGCTGCCGCAGCTGGGCCTGGTCGTCGTCGGACTCACCGGCGGCGCCGTCGCCGTCGAGACCCTGTACGCCGTCCCCGGCCTCGGCGGTACGGCGCTGGCCGCGGCCCTCGCCCAGGACCTGCCGGTCCTCCAGTCCTGCGTCCTGGTCCTGCTGCTCCTCGGCGTCCTCGCGGGGGCCGTCACCCGGCTCGCCGCCCGTACCCTGCTCGGCCCCGCCGTGCGCGACGGGGCGCTCCCCGCACTGGTGCCCCCGGTCCTGCCCGCCCGGCGGCTGCTCACCGCCGGGGCCGTGCTCCTCGCCGTACTGCTCGTCGCGGTCACCGTCGCCGGACTGCTGCGCGACCCGCTCCACGTCGACGCCGCCGCCCGGCTCGCCGCCCCGTCCGCCGCGCACCCCCTGGGCACCGACCAGCTGGGCCGCGACGTGCTGGCCCGCCTCGGCCACGGCGCCGCCCGTACCGTGCTCACCGCGCTCGCCGTCTGCGCCGCGACCCTGCTGGCCGGGCTGCTCCTCGGCGCCGTACGGGCCGGCGCGCTCACCGAGAGCGCCAACGCCCTGCCCGCGATCCTCGCCGGACTGGTCGTCGCGGGCATCGCGGGCCCCGGCCCGTGGGGCGCCGCCCTCGCCGTGGCGGCCGTGGCCTGGGCCCCGCTCGCCGCCCACACCGCGGCCCTGTACGCCCAGGAGAAGGCGGCCCCGCACCTCGCGGCGGCCCGCGCGGCGGGCGCCGGCCCCTGGCACGTGGCCCGGCGCCACCTGCTGCCCGCCGTGCTGCCCCCGGTCCTGCGCCACGCGGTGCTCCGCGTCCCGGCCGTCGCCCTGGCCCTCGCCTCGCTCGGCTTCCTCGGCCTGGGCGCGCAGCCCCCGGCGCCGGAGTGGGGCCGGATGCTCGCGGAGAACCTCCCCTACGCCGAACGCGCCCCCTGGCCCGTGCTGGCCCCGGCCGCCGCGCTGGCCGCCCTGGGCGCGCTCGCCGTCCTCACCACGGCGGCGGTACGCGGCCGGGCGAAGGCGCCGTGACGCCGCCGCCGGTCGTCGGCCGGGATCGGCGTTCACCCGTCCGGTGACCGGCCACGGGAAACGGAGCGGCTGAGTCCGGGTTGGGGTACGAGTAGGGAGCACCGATCATCCCGGGAGGACGTACGTCATGACCGCCGCACTCTCCGACGGGCTCAGGGAGCTCCTGGACACCCCCGTCTTCGTCACCATCGCCACCATCCAGCCCGACGGCAGCCCCCAGCTCTCCCCGGTCTGGGTCAAGCGGGACGGGGACGACGTGCTGATCTCGACGACGGTCGGCCGCCGCAAGGAGCTGAACCTGCGCCGTGACCCGCGGGTCTCCGTGGTCGTGCAGCCCTTCGCCGCGCCGTACACCTACGCCGAGATCCGCGGCACCGCCGAGCTGAGTGCCGAGGGCGGCCCGGAGCTGATCGAGGAGCTGTCCCTGAAGTACACCGGCAAGAGGTACGCGGAGTTCAACCCCTCCTCCGTCGACGACGCGCAGCGGGTCGTCGTCCGGATCACCCCGCGCAAGGTCGTCGGCCGGATCTGAGCACCCCGCCGGCGCGCGCCCGGCCCACCCGAACAGCCCCCCGGACACCGAAACCACCCCTCCGGCCGCCCCGTGGCACAAAGTCGTCCCCGCGATTCAGGAATGGGTCGCGGGGCACTGGTGCACGCCCACTACCCTTGAGGCGTGACTCTTCGCCTGTACGACACCAGCGCCCGGCAGATCCGTGACTTCGTCCCGCTCACCGCGGGCTGTGTCTCGATCTACCTCTGTGGCGCGACCGTCCAGGCCGCTCCGCACATCGGGCACATCCGGTCCGGTCTGAATTTCGACATCATGCGCCGCTGGTTCGAGTACCGCGGCTACGACGTCACGTTCATCCGGAACGTCACCGACATCGACGACAAGATCATCGCGAAGTCGGCCGAGCAGGGCCGCCCGTGGTGGGCGATCGGCTACGAGAACGAGCGGGCGTTCAACGCCGGCTACGACGCGCTCGGCTGCCTCCCGCCCACCTACGAACCGCGTGCGACCGGCCACGTCCCCGAGATGATCGAGATGATGCGGGGCCTGATCGAGCGCGGTCACGCCTACGAGGCCGACGGCAACGTCTACTTCGACGTGCGCTCCTTCCCCGGCTACCTGGAGCTCTCCAACCAGGATCTCGACGATCTGCGCCAGCCGTCCGGCGAGGGCGAGACCGGCAAGCGCGACCAGCGCGACTTCGCCATGTGGAAGGCGGCCAAGCCGGGCGAGCCCAGCTGGGAGACCCCGTGGGGCCGCGGCCGCCCCGGCTGGCACCTGGAGTGCTCCGCCATGGCGCACAAGTACCTCGGCAGCGCCTTCGACATCCACGGCGGCGGCATCGACCTGATCTTCCCGCACCACGAGAACGAGATCGTCCAGGCCAAGGCCTACGGCGACGAGTTCGCGAAGTACTGGGTGCACAACGGCTGGGTCACCATGTCCGGCGAGAAGATGTCGAAGTCGCTGGGCAACTCGGTGCTGGTCAGCGAGATGGTCAAGGCGTGGCGCCCGATCGTGCTGCGCTACTACCTCGGCACCCCGCACTACCGGTCGATGATCGAGTACAGCGAGGAGGCCCTGCGCGAGGCCGAGTCCGCGTTCGCCCGGATCGAGGGCTTCGTGCAGCGCGTCACCGAGAAGGCGGGCGAGACGGTCGCCCCCGCCACCGAGGTGCCGCCCGCCTTCGCCGAGGCGATGGACGACGACCTGGGCGTCCCGCAGGCGCTCGCGATCGTCCACACCACGGTCCGGCAGGGCAACTCCGCGCTGGCCGCCGACGACAAGGAGAGCGCGGTCGCCCGGCTCGCGGAGGTCCGCGCGATGCTCGGCGTCCTCGGCCTCGACCCGCTCGACGACCACTGGGCCGGCGGCGACGAGCGCGGTGACGACCTGCACGGGGTCGTCGACACGCTCGTACGTCTGGTCCTGGACCAGCGGCAGGCGGCCCGCGAGCGCAAGGACTGGCCCGCCGCGGACGCCATCCGTGACCAGCTCGGCCAGTCCGGGCTCGTCATCGAGGACAGCCCGTCCGGACCACGCTGGACCCTCGGCCCACGCCAGTAGGCCCCCCGTGTGCCGTCCGGCCTCCCGGGCGGCACACTTCATTTACGTACGCATGTCTGATACGCAAGTCTGAGCAGCAACGAAACAGGTAGGTCATGGCCGGGAACAGCCAGCGCAGGAACCGCCGCACGTCCAACAAGAAGGGCGCGCAGGTCGGCAGCGGTGGGCAGCGACGCCGTGGCCTCGAGGGCAAGGGCCCCACGCCGCCCGCCTCCGCCCGCAAGGGGCACAAGAAGAACCGCATCGCCAACGCCCAGGCCAAGCAGGCCGCGGCCCGCCGCCCCGCCCCGCGCCGCGGCGGCGTCAAGGGCACCTCCGAGATGGTCGTCGGCCGCAACCCGGTCTACGAGGCCCTGCGCGACGGCGTCCCCGCCACCACCCTGTACGTCCAGCAGTACATCGACAACGACGAGCGGGTCCGCGAGGCCCTCCAGCTCGCCGGTGACCGCGGCAACATCAACCTGATGGAGGCCCCGCGCCCCGAGCTGGACCGGATGACGAACGGCCTGAACCACCAGGGCCTCGTCCTCCAGGTCCCGCCGTACGAGTACGCGCACCCGGAGGACCTCACCGCCGCCGCGTACGACAACGGCGAGGACCCGCTGATCGTCGCCCTCGACGGCGTCACCGACCCGCGCAACCTCGGCGCGATCGTCCGCTCCGTCTCCGCCTTCGGCGGCCACGGCGTGGTCGTGCCCGAGCGGCGCGCGGCCGGGATGACCGCGGGCGCCTGGAAGTCCTCGGCCGGTACGGCGGCCCGTACGCCGGTCTCCCGGGTGACGAACCTGACCCGCGCCCTGGAGGGCTACCAGAAGGCCGGTCTCACGGTCGTCGGCCTCGCCGCCGACGGCGAGCACACCGTCGAGGACCTGGAGGAGCTGGCCGGTCCGGTCGTCATCGTCATCGGCAGCGAGGGCAAGGGCCTGGGCCGTCTGGTCGGCGAGACCTGCGACTACCGGGTCCGCATCTCGATGCCGGGCGGCGCCGAGTCGCTGAACGCCGGTGTCGCGGCCGGGATCGTGCTCTACGAGGTCGCGCGGCGCCGGGCCTGAGCCCCGCCCGTACGGGGGCGGCCGGACGGAGCCGCCCCCGCCCGAGACCATTGACGGGTCTCGGACACATCGGGCCCGTCAAGGCAGTGTCCTAACCACACATCACTCGGTTAGATGAGTGTGGACACCAGAACGCCTCGGTTCGACGATCAACCCGCCCTGAGTATGGCCAAGGTGGACTGCGACCCTGCGCAGGTCATCGTCAACCACGCCAGCTTCCGGGTGCGGCTCGCCCCCGGCCAGCGCCCGCGGCTGCGCGGTCTGGCCCCGGCCGGCGCGCCCAGGATTCCCGCCATGAGCGGAGCAGGAACGGCCCGCGGCCGTCGCGCGCCCGTCGTGTGGAGCGGCAGGTCGGAGCCCGGCGACCCGGGGGCCACCGGACTCCTCCAGGCCGTGCGGAACACCGCGACGGGCCACCCCGCCGGCGCGTACGACCCCCGCCCCGCGGACCGCGACGGCGGGCACGGAACGGGCGGCACCCAGCTCATCGACCTCCTCGAGGAGACCCAGCCCAACCCCGTCGTCACCGCCCCCCACCAGCCGGGCCGCTACAGCGGCGGACCGCTGCTGCCGCCCATGCGCCGCGCGGTCGGCGCCTACGACACCGAGGACGACGGCCCGTTCCCGCCGGGCAGCTACGACGGCTACGGCGACGGCTTCGACGACGGTTTCGCCGACAACGGTTTCCCCGACGACGGAACGGACGCCGCCGACGAGGAGGCCGGGGTCCACGGCGGTCGCGAGAGCGGCGACTCCGTACGGAACGCGTACTACCCCGGCCGCCGGATGAACCTCGGCGTCGTGCTGCTGCCGCTGCGGGTCTTCCTCGGCTTCATCTCGATCTACGCGGGCATGGGCAAGCTCTGCGACCCCGTCTTCTTCGACGGCGGCGAGCGCGGCTCCATGGTCAAGTGGCTGACCGCGCTGCACCCCTGGGCGCAGGCCGAGCCGCTGCGCGACTTCGCGCTCGCCCACCCCGTCGGAGCCGGGCTCAGCGTCGCCTTCCTCCAGGTCGTCGTCGGCGTCCTCACCGTGCTCGGTCTGTGGCAGCGGGTCGCCGCGGCGTTCGGCGCCCTGCTGTCGGCCGCCCTGCTGGTCACGGTGAGCTGGCGCTCCGTCGCCGCCTACGACGCGCCGGACATCATCTACCTGGCCGCGTGGAGCCCGCTGATCATCGCGGGGGCGCCGGTCTACTCGATCGACGGGCGGCTCGCCGGTGAGGCCTGGCGCAGGCTCGGTCCGCGCTCGGCGATCTGGGACCTGCGCCGCCGGGTGCTGCGCCGGGGCGCGCTCTGCGCCGCCGTGGTCGTGGGCCTGACGCTGCTGGTGGGTTCGGTGCTCGGGGGCGCGGTCCGCTCCTCCGGGGTGGTCACGGTGCCCGGCCCGAACGGCGACCCGACCAACCAGCTCCCCGGGGTCCCGCTCCCCGAGGAGTCCCGCACGGGCGGGACCTCGCAGAGCCCGGCGCACCGCAGCCCCGTCCCGTCCCGCAGCAGCGCCGCCGTGGCGCCCACCGCCCCGCCCACGCCCACCGCGGGCAGCACGCAGGGGACGGGCCAGGCGGCCGGTGCCGGGCAGCCCAGCGCGACCCAGGGCGCCGGGCAGCAGGCCCCGCAGCAGACGACCCCGCAGCAGCCCCCGTCCGCCAGCAGCTCCGGCCCGACCACTTCCGGTTCCACCGGCACGGGCGGCGGCTCCACGGGCGGTTCGGACGACGGCGACACCACGGGCGGTTCCACGTCCGGCGCCGGGCAGAACCCCATCGGCGGCCTGCTCGGCTGAGGGCCTCCCACGGCAGAGGGGGCGGTCACCGGTTCCGTACCGGTGAC
>NZ_JBHJQP010000216.1:0-12487 GCF_042262625.1 Streptomyces sp. NPDC056347
CCGCCCATGTGCTGGACCCGCCGTACTGACCCCCGCCGGAGCGTCGGCGGCCCGTGCGGCCCCGGGACCGTCGTCCCGGGCCCGCACGGTGCGTTTCACGGCAGCACGGCCACCCCGTCGATCTCCACCAGGGCCTGCTCGTCCCAGAGCCGGGTGATCCCGACGACCGCCATCGCCGGGTAGTCACGACCGGCCAACCGCCGCCAGATTCGGCCCAGTTCGGTGACGCGTTCGCGGTAGTCGGCCACGTCGGTGGCGTACACCGTGACGCGGGCGAGGTCGGTCGGGGCGCCGCCCGCCGCGCGGAGCGCGGTCAGCAGGTTGGCGAGCGCGGTGGCGAACTGGTCGGTGAGGCAGTCCCCCACGATCTTGCCGTGCTCGTCGAGGGCGGTCTGCCCGGCCAGGAAGACCAGCTGGCTCCCGGTGACGGTGACGGCGTGCGAGAACCCCGTGGGCGGGGACAGGTCTACGGGGTTGATCCGGTGCACCGGACTCATGCGGAAGCCTCCCGGCTCGCGTACAGCTCTTTGGCGATGATGGTGCGCTGGACCTCGCTGGCGCCCTCGTAGATCCGTGGCGCGCGGACCTCCCGGTAGAGGTGCTCCAGAAGGTGGCCGCGGCGCAGGGCGCGGGCGCCGTGCAGTTGGACGGCGGTGTCGACGACGTACTGGGCGGTCTCGGTGGCGTACAGCTTGGCCATGGCGGCCCGGCCCGGTACTCCGGGCTCCCCCGCGTCGTACGCGGCGGCTGCCGCGTACACCAGGAGCCGGGCCGCCTCGGTCCGGGTCGCCATCTCGGCGACCTGGTGGGAGACGGCCTGGAGGTCCTTCAGCACGCCGCCGAACGCGGTCCGCGCGGCGGTGTGCTCCACGGCGGCGTCGAGCGCGGCGCGGGCCATGCCCACGGCGAAGGCGCCGACGCTGGGACGGAAGAGGTTGAGGGTCTCCATGGCCACCCGGAAGCCCCGGTCCGGGACGCCGAGCACATCGTCGGCGGTGACCGGGACGCCGTCGAACTCCAGCGCCCCGATGGGGTGCGGCGACAGCATGTCGAGGGCGGCGCCGGTCAGCCCCGGACGGTCGGCCGGGACCAGGAACGCGGTGATGCCGCGCGAGCCGGTGCCGGGGGCGGTGCGCGCGAAGACGGTGTAGAAGTCGGCCTCCGGCGCATTGGAGATCCAGCACTTCTCGCCGGTCAGCCGCCAGCCCCGGCCGTCGGGCTCCGCGTCGGGCCCGGCCGCGGTGCCGGCCCCGGCCGCGGCGTCGGCCCCGGCCGCGGCGCCCGCTCCGGTGTCGCCCCCGGTTTCGCTTTCGGCCTTCAGGGCGAGGGCCGCCGCGTCCGATCCCGCGCCCGGCTCGCTGAGCGCGAAGGCGGCGACGGCGCGGCCCGCCCGCACCTCGGGGAGCCAGCGGGCCCGGAGGGCGGGGGTACCGGAACGGACCAGCGGGTGGCTGCCGAGCCCCTGGAGGGCCAGCGCCGTCTCGGCCTCCGTGCAGCCGCGGGCCAGGGACTCGCGGAGCAGGCAGAGGTCGAGGGCTCCGGAGTCGAGCATCCGGTCGAGGAGGCCCGCCTCGCCGAGCGCGGCGATCAGCGGGCGGTTGACATGTCCGGGGTCGCCCTTCTCGGCGAGCGGGCGCAGTTGCCGCTCGGCGAGGGTTCTCAGCTCCTCGCACCAGGCGGTCTGCGCCGGTTCGAGCGAGAATGCCGTCATACCCGCACCCCTCTTGTTCTGTTCTGTCGGTTTCTCGTACCCGTTCTTCGCATCCGCGCTCCGGCCTGTCGTCCAGTCCATTCCGTGCTCGTCTGCCCACTCGTACGATTTCCAGTCCACTCGCCCTATCGCGGACCGTTGACTACCGTCACCCAAACGATACGCTCCAGAGGCGACAAGGGGGCGATCCGTCATGGACCCGAAGACCTCAGCGCACCTCGACCCGTTCGCCAGGGAGCACCTGCCACCCCGAGACCAGTGGCCGGACCTCCTCTTCGACCTTCCCGCCCTGCGGTACCCGGACCGCCTCAACTGCGCGGTGGAGCTGCTGGACCGTACGACGGAACGATTCGGCCCGGACCGCCCCGCCTTCCGGACCGGCGACGGCACGGTCTGGAGCTACGGGGAACTGCGCGAGCGGGTGGACCGGATCGCCCGGGTCCTCACCACCGACCTGGGCGTCGTACCCGGCAACCGCGTCCTGCTCCGCGGCCCCACCGGCCCCTGGCTCGCCGCCTGCTGGCTCGCGGTGCTGAAGGCCGGCGCGATCGCCGTCACGGTGCTGGACCGGCAGCGGTCCGGCGAACTGTCCACCATCTGCTCACTGGCCCGGGTCAGCCACGCCCTGTGCGACGCCCGCTCGGTCGACGACCTGCTGAAGGCACAGGTACCGGGGCTGCGGACCACGGTGTACGGGGGCGGCGCCCCGGGCGACCTGCTGCGGCTGGCCGAGGCCCGGCCGGGGCCGTACCTGGCGGTGGACACCGCGGCCGACGACGTCGCGCTGATCGCCTTCACCTCGGGCACCACCGGGCGTCCGAAGGGCTGCATGCACTTCCACCGGGACGTGCTCGCCATCGCCGACACCTTCTCGGCCCAGGTGCTGCGCCCCACCCCCGACGACGTGTTCGCGGGCAGCCCGCCGCTCGGCTTCACCTTCGGGCTCGGCGGTCTGGTGGTCTTCCCGCTGCGGGCCGGTGCCAGCTCGCTGCTGCTCGAACAGTCCGGCCCGGCCCGGCTGCTGCCCGCGATCGCCGCCCACCACGTCTCGGTGCTGTTCACCGCGCCGACCGCCTACCGGGTGATGCTCGACCGGCTCGACGGCCACGATCTGAGCGCGCTGCGCCGCTGCGTCTCGGCCGGGGAGAACCTCCCGGCGGCCACCTGGCGGGCCTGGTACGAGCGGACGGGGCTGCGGATCATCAACGGCATCGGCGCCACCGAACTGCTCCACATCTTCATCTCCGCGGCCGACGACGCGGTCCGCCCCGGCACCACCGGCCTCCCGGTGCCCGGCTGGCAGGCCAGGATCCAGGACCGGGAGGGCCGTCCGGTGCCGGACGGGGAGCCGGGGCTGCTCGCCGTACGCGGCCCGGTCGGCTGCCGCTACCTCGCCGACCCGCGCCAGCGGGACTACGTGGCGCACGGCTGGAACCTCACCGGGGACACCTATGTGCGCGACGCGGACGGCTACTTCCGCTACGTGGCCCGCGCCGACGACATGATCATCTCCTCGGGGTACAACATCGCGGGCCCCGAGGTCGAGGACGCCCTGCTGCACCATCCGGCGGTGGCCGAGGCGGCGGTGGTGGGCCGGGCGGACGAGCTGCGCGGCCGGATCGTGGTGGCGTACGTGGTGGTGCGCGAGGGCGCGGCGGTGACCGCCGACGAGCTGCGCGCGTACGTGAAGGAGGAACTGGCCCCGCACAAGTGCCCGCGCGTGGTCGAGTTCCTGGACGCGCTCCCCCGTACCGCCACCGGCAAGCTCCAGCGCTTCCGGCTGCGGGACGGCTGAAGCCGTGTACGCGGGTGCGCCGCACCGCGCGCACCCGGCAGGATGAGGCATGACCTGGACCTTCACCGATGACGTCGACGCCTTCCTCGACGCGGCCGGTGCCTCGCTGGCCGCCCGGCCCGCCGAGAACACCCTGATCCTCACCATCAGCGACACCCTGCGCCGCCACGGCCCGCACGCCTACGGGGAGGGGGTCCCGCTGCTGGGCTGGTGGCGCGGGGCGGACGGCGCGGTCGCGGGGGCGCTGGTGCAGACGCCGCCGCATCCGCCGGTGCTGGGGACCGTCGCCCCGGAGGCGGTGGGCCCGCTGGCCGCCGCGCTCCCGCTGAGCCGGTTCAGCGCGGACCGGGCGACGGCCGAGGCGCTCGCCGCCGACTGGCCCGGCCACCGTATCGAGGAGGAGCAGCGGCTCTACCGGCTGGGGACGCTGGTGCCGCCCTCCCCCGCCCCGGCGGGCCGGGCCCGGAGGGCGGCGCCCGCCGACCGGGAGCTGCTGGTGCGCTGGCATCTCGACTTCGCCGACGAGGCCGGCACGCCGGTCGGTCACGTCGAGCGGACGGTGGACGAGCGGACGGCCTCGGGCACTCTGACGGTCTGGGAGGACGGCGGGGCCCGGGTGTCGATGGCGGGGGTCTCCGCGCTGATCGCGGGCACCGTCCGGGTGGTGGGCGTCTACACCCCGCCGGAGCACCGGGGCCGGGGGTACGCGGCGGCGGTGACCGCGGAGGCGAGCCGGGCGGCGATGGCGGCCGGCGCCCGCGAGGTGCTGCTCTTCACCGACCTCACGAACCCCACCAGCAACGGTGTGTACCGGCGGATCGGCTTCCGCCCGGTCGCGGACCGGCTGCTGGTCCGCGCGGCCGGGCGGTGAGCGAGGTGCCCGAGCCCGTTCGTCCGGCCGGCGATCCGGTCGGCCGCGGCGAACGTGGTGCGGTGGCGGCGGTGCGGGCGGCACCCGGTCGCCGGACCACCGTCGGCTCGGGTCCCGTCGTCCGTAGGGCTTCCGGGTCCGGCCGGCGCACGGTCCGGCCGCGCCGGAGCGGTCCGCCGGGAGGAGCGGGACACCCGGCACGGCGGTCCGCGCCCCGACCCGTGCCTGTGCCCGTGCCCGTGCTTGTGTCACGCCCGCCTGCCGCCGGTCAGTCCAGGGTGAGCCGGGGTTTCGGGGCGTCGGTGCGGCCGGTCGGCGGGGTGCGGCTGCCCGCACGGTACGGGGCCGGCCAGGGCGCGCCCGGTCCGGCGTAACCCTGCTCGGCCGCCGCGTGCAGCGTCCAGTGCGGGTCGTAGAGGTGCGGGCGGGCCAGGGCGCAGAGGTCGGCCCGGCCCGCGAGCAGCAGGGAGTTGACGTCGTCCCAGGAGGAGATCGCGCCGACCGCGATGACGGGCACGCACAGGGTGTTGCGGATCCGGTCCGCGTACGGGGTCTGGTAGGAGCGGCCGAACTCGGGCCGCTCCTCGGGGACCACCTGGCCGGTGGAGACGTCGATGGCATCGGCCCCATGGGTGACGAAGGCGCGGGAGATCTCCACGGCGTCGTCGGCGGTGGTGCCGCCCTCGGCCCAGTCGGTGGCGGAGATCCGGACGGTCATGGGCCGGTCGTCGGGCCATACGGCGCGGACCGCGTCGAAGACTTCGAGGGGGAAGCGGAGCCTGCCCGCCGGCGAGCCGCCGTAGGCGTCGGTGCGGTGGTTGGTGAGCGGGGAGAGGAAGCCGGAGAGCAGATAGCCGTGGGCGCAGTGGAGTTCGAGCAGGTCGAAGCCGCACTCCCCGGCGCGGCGGGCCGCCGAGACGAACTGTTCGCGCACCGTGTCGAGCCCCGCCCGGTCCAGGGCGTGCGGGACCTGGTTGACCCCGGCCGCGTACGGGATGGGTGAGGCGGCGACCAGCGGCCAGTTGCCGTGCGGGAGGGGCTGGTCGATGCCTTCCCACATCCGCCGGGTGGAGCCCTTGCGGCCGGAGTGGCCGAGCTGTACGCCGATGGCGGTGCCGGGGGCGCCGGTGTGGACGAAGTCGGTGATCCGGGTCCAGGCGGCGGCCTGCTCCGGGGTGTAGAGGCCGGTGCAGCCGGGGGTGATGCGGCCCTCGGCGCTGACGCACACCATCTCGGTCATGACGAGTCCGGCGCCGCCGAGCGCGCGGGCGCCGAGGTGGACGAGGTGGAAGTCGCCCGGGACGCCGTCCTCGGCCTCGTACATGTCCATGGGGGAGACGACGACGCGGTTGCGCAGTTCCAGGCCGCGCAGCCGCAGCGGGGTGAACATCGGAGGGACGCCGGGGGCGCAGCCGAACTCCTCCTCGACGGCAGCCGTGAAGGAGGGGTCGCGCAGCCGCAGGTTGTCGTGGGTGACGCGGCGGCTGCGGGTGAGGAGGTTGAAGGCGAACTGGCGGGGCGGCTGGTCGACGTAGGTGCCCAGCTCCTCGAACCAGCGCAGGCTGGCGGCGGCGGCCCGCTGGGTGGACGCGACGACCGGTCGGCGCTCGGCCTCGTACGCGCTCAGCGCGGCGGGCAGGTCGGGCTGTTCCTCGATGCAGGCGGCCAGGGCGAGGGCGTCCTCGACGGCGAGTTTGGTGCCGGAGCCGATGGAGAAGTGCGCGGTGTGGGCGGCGTCGCCGATCAGGACGGTGTTGCCGTGCGACCAGTGGTCGTTGACGACGGTGCGGAAGGTGAGCCAGGAGGAGTTGTTGGAGCGCAGTTTCCGGCCGCCGAGCGCCTGGTGGAAGATCTCGGCACAGCGCAGCGTCGAGTGCTCGGTCGCGCGGCTGTCGAATCCGGCGGCCCGCCACACCTCTTCGCGCATCTCGATGATGACGGTGGAGGCGTCGGCGGCGAAGGGGTAGGCGTGCAGCTGCATCACCCCGTACGGGGTCTCGGCGATCTCGAAGCGGAAGGCGTCGAGGGCGAAGTCGGCGGCGAGCCAGATGTAGCGGCAGCGGTGACCGGTCACACGGGGGCCGAAGACGTCGGCGTGGGCGGTACGGGTGCGGCTGTGCACCCCGTCGGCCGCGATCACCAGGTCGTGGCCGGCGGCCAGCTCGGCGGCGGGCGGCGCCTCGGTGCGGAAGCGGAGGCGGACGCCGAGCGAGGCACAGCGCTCGTGCAGGATGCGCAGGAGCCGGCGCCGCCCGAGCGCGGCGAAGCCGTGGCCGCCCGAGGTGTGGGTGACGCCGCGGTGGACGATGTCGATGTCGTCCCACCGGACGAATTCCTCGCCGAGGGCGTGGTAGACGGCGGGGTCGGCGTGCTCGATGCCGCCGAGGGTCTCGTCGGAGAGGACGACGCCGAAGCCGAAGGTGTCCTCGGGGGCGTTGCGTTCCCAGACGGTGATCTCGCGGTCCGGGTCGAGCCGTTTGAGCAGGGCCGCGGCGTAGAGGCCGCCGGGTCCGCCGCCGATGACCGCGACGCGCCGTACGGGGGGCCGGGTGGTCATCGTCAGCGGCCCTGCCACTTGGGGGGCCGCTTCTCGGTGAAGGCGGCGTGGAATTCCGCGTAGTCCTCGCCGTGCATCAGCAGGGCCTGGGTGGCGGCGTCCAGCTCGACGGCGGCGGCGAGCGGCAGATCGAGCTCGGCGGTGAGGAGAGCCTTGGTCTGGGCGAGGGCGAGGGCCGGTCCGTCGGCCAGGCGCCGGGCGAGCGCGGCGGCGCGCTCGTCGGCCCGGCCCTCGTCGGCCAGCTCGCTGATCAGCCCGATCCGGTCCGCCTCGGCGGCGCGGACGGGCTCGCCGAGCATCAGCAGCCGGGTGGCGTGGCCGAGGCCGACGACCCTGGGCAGCAGATAGGCGGCGCCCATGTCGCCGCCGGAGAGGCCGACCTTGGTGAACAGGAACGCGAAGCGGGCGGAGGGGTCGGCCACCCGGAAGTCGGCGGCCAGCGCGAGCACCGCCCCCGCTCCGGCCGCCACCCCGTGCACGGCGGCGACGACCGGGAAGGGGGCCTCCCGGACGGCTCGTACGACCTGCCCGGTCATCCGGTTGAAGTCCAGCAGCTGGGCGGTGTCCATGGCGAGGGTGGCGCCGATGATCTCGTCGACGTCGCCGCCGGAGCAGAACCCGCGGCCCTCCCCCGCGAGCACCAGGGCGCGCACGGCGCGTTCGCGGGACAGTTCGGCGAGCAGGTCGCGCAGGTCGGCGTAGGCGCCGAAGGTGAGCGCGTTGAGCTTCTCGGGGCGGGCGAGGGTGACGGTGGCGACCCCGTCCTCGGTGGTCAGCCGCAGGTGGCGCCAGTCCTCCGTGCGCGGTGCCGAGCTGGGAAACGGGCTCATCGAGGGGGCTCCTCCTCGGCCGTCGGGCTGCTGCCTGGAGCCGAATTTATCACTCGTACGTGACTCTCGTCATGAGTGCGCGATAGGGCTGCGTGGGGAAAAAAGAGTGTCCAACGTCCCTTTCATACCGGTCGGCAGTCCCTTGTCTCTCTCGTTGCAGTTCGTAAGGTTGAAACCGAGAAGTCTTGAACTCCACACAGGTCCCGCGACCGCGCCTCGGACCCGGTCCAGGAACGGAAACCATGCCGTGCTCCCCGATGCCCCCGATGTCCCGCCCCCCGCCTCCTGGCGGATCACGCTGCCGCACTCGACGGCGGCCGTCCCGATCGCCCGTGCCCTGATCCGTACCGCGCTCGCCGACATCGACGTACCGGCGGACACCGACACCGCGGAGCTGCTCACCGCGGAGCTGGTGGCCAACGCGGTCGAGCACACCGGCAGCGGCGAGCCGATCGAGCTGGTGGTGGAGCTCCTGCCCACCGGCTGCCAGGTCGAGGTGCACGACCGCTCCCCCGCCCCGCCGGGCGGCCTCGACTTCCCCCACCCCGGCGGCGAGCCGGACCCCTGGCAGGAACACGGCCGGGGGCTGCTGCTGATCCGGGCGCTCTCCTCCTCCTGCGGCCACCGCCCGACCGAGCACGGCAAGGCGGTCTGGTTCACGCTCCCGCCGCTCGCTTCCTAGGCCCCGTCGGCGGCCAGCCGGGAGTGGGCACGGCCGTAGCGGGCGTACACCGCCGAGCCGACGAGCAGGAAGGCCGCGAACTGCAGCCAGGTCGACCAGCCCGTCCCGTACATCAGGTAGAGGCAGAAGGCAATGCCCAGGAGCGGGCCCAGGGGGTGGAGCGGCGCCCGGAAGGAGCCGCGCACCTCCGGGTTGCGGCGGCGCAGCACGATCACCGCGAGGTTCACCGCGACCATGGTGGCCAGTGCGCCGATGGTGGTCAGGTTCACCACCACGTCGAGCGAGGAGAAGGCCGCCGGGACCGCGAAGACGACGGCCACGATCCAGGTGTTGGCGACCGGGGTCGCGGTGCGCGGCGAGACCCGTTCGAAGACCCGGGGGATGAGCCCGTCCCGGGACATCGACATCAGGATGCGGGTCTGCCCGTACATGACCGCGAGCACCACGGAGGCGATCGCGACGACCGCGCCGAAGGCGACGATCCCGCCGCCCGCGGTCGAGCCGGTGACCTGGTTGACGACGATCGACAGCGCCGCGGGCCGGTCGGCGACCGCCTGCGGCCCCAGTGCGCCGATGGCGCCGAGTGCCACGGCGCAGTAGAGCACGGTGACCAGGCCGATGCAGATCATGATCGCGAGCGGGATGTTCCGCCGGGGGTTGCGGACCTCCTCGCCCGCGGTGGTGATGGCGTCGAAGCCGATGTACGAGAAGAAGGCCAGCGAGGCCCCGGCGGTGACCCCGCCCGCCCCCTGGGCGAAGAACGGCGTGAGGTTGCCGCGCTCGAAGGCGGTGAAGGCGACGGCGCAGAACGCGACCAGGATGGTGATCTTGAGGACGGCCATCGCGGCGGTGGCCCCGGCACTCTCCCGGACGCCGCGCACGAGCAGGGTGGCGGCCATCATCACCACCAGTACGGCGGGCAGGTTGATCACCCCGCCGTCGCCGGGCCCGGCCGAGAGGGCTTCGGGCAGCCGCACGCCGATCAGGCTGTCCAGCAGTTCGTTGACGTACTGGCTCCAGCCGACGGCGACCGCGGAGACCGAGACGCCGTACTCCAGCAGCAGGCACCAGCCGACGAGGAACGCGACGCGCTCACCGAGGGTCGCGTAGGCGAAGGAGTAGGAGCTGCCGGAGACCGGAATGGCGCTGCCCAGTTCGGCGAAGGAGAACGCGGTGAAGACACAGGTGATCGCCGCGAGCACGAAGGAGAGCACGACCGCCGGACCCGCTTCGGCGACGCTGTCGGAGAGACCGACGAAGATCCCGGTCCCGACGACGGCGCCGATACCGAAGCACACCAGCTGGAAGAGGCCCATGGTGCGCTTCAGGCCGTGCCCCTCCAGGTCCGCACCGGACTCGGCGATCAGCTGGTGGGGGCTCTTGATGCGCGGCCCGGACGGGCGCAGCGGACTCACGGGGACGGGCTCTTCTCTGGTGGTGCGAGGAAATGGCGGTGGGGTTCGAGCGTGCGAGCCCGAACCCCACCGAATGGCACCATCATAGCCATCTCTTCGCATATTCACCCAATTGGGTGCATGATCATGCAGCCATCGGCCGCCGGTCACGGGCGCGGCGGCGCCATCGTCGCGACCAGCACGGCCTTGATGGTGTGCATCCGGTTCTCCGCCTCGTCGAAGACGAGCGAGTGCGCGGACTCGAAAACCTCGTCGGTGACCTCCAGCTCCGTCATCCCGTACTCGGCCTCGATGTCGCGCCCGACCGCGGTCCCGAGGTCGTGGAAGGCCGGGAGGCAGTGCAGGAACTTCACGTCGGCGTTGCCGGTGGCGCGCAGCACGTCCATCGTCACGGCGTACGGCGCCAGCGCGGCGATGCGCTCGGCCCAGACCTCCTTGGGCTCACCCATGGAGACCCAGACGTCGGTGGCGACGAAGTCGGCGCCCCTGACACCCCCGGCGACGTCCTCGGTGAGGGTGACGACCGCGCCGCTGGCGGCGGCGAGGCGGTGGGCCTCGGCGACGACGGGCTCGGCGGGCCAGTACGCCTTCGGCGCGACGATCCGTATGTCCATGCCGAGCAGGGCGCCGGTGATCAGGTAGGAGTTGCCCATGTTGAAGCGGGCGTCGCCGAGGTAGGCGAAGGAGATCCGCTCCAGCGGCTTGTCGCTGTGCTCGGTCATCGTGAGGACGTCGGCGAGCATCTGGGTGGGGTGCCAGTCGTCGGTGAGCCCGTTGAAGACCGGCACGCCGCCGTGGGCGGCCAGCTCCTCGACGGCCGCCTGGCTGTCGCCGCGGTACTCGATGCCGTCGAACATCCGGCCGAGGACGCGCGCGGTGTCCTTCACCGACTCCTTGTGCCCCATCTGCGAGCCGGAGGGATCCAGGTAGGTCGTGGAGGCGCCCTGGTCCGCGGCGGCCACCTCGAAGGCGCAGCGGGTGCGGGTCGAGGTCTTCTCGAAGATCAGCGCGATGTTCTTGCCGCGCAGCCGCTGCGCCTCGGCCCCCGACTTCTTGGCCGCCTTGAGCTCGGCCGCGAGCTCGACCAGGCCGCGGAACTCCTCGGCCGTGAAGTCCAGCTCCTTGAGGAAGTGGCGGCCTGCGAGGTCTATGGCCATGGTGCGGCTCCTGGGTCGGGCGTGGGTCGCGCGTACAGTGATTCTGGAAGTCTATACGACACCCTGCATCGCTATACGGAATGGTCGTGCCGTCCGCGCGGCCCGCCCCGGATCCCGGGCCCCTCCGCCCCACTGCTACACAGCGTCGCGCACCACCGGGCAGCTCATGCAGCGGGGGCCGCCCCGGCCCCGGCCGAGTTCGCTGCCGGGGATCTCGATGACCTCGATGCCCTCCTTGCGCAGGAAGGTGTTGGTGGTGGCGTTGCGCTCGTACGCGACGACGACGCCCGGTTCGACGGCCAGCACGTTGCAGCCGTCGTCCCACTGCTCGCGCTCGGCGGCGTGCACGTCCTGGGTGGCGGTGAGCACCCGGATCGCGTCCAGTCCCAGGGCGCGGGCGATCGCCCGGTGCATCTGCTCGGGCGGATGGTCGGTGACCTTCAGGTCCCGGGGGCCGTCGCCGGGCTCGATGGTGTACGAGCGGAGCATGCCCAGTCCGGCGTACTGGGTGAAGGTGTCGCCGTCGATCATCGTCATCACCGTGTCGAGGTGCATGAACGCCCGTCGTTTGGGCATGTCGAGCGCCACGATCGTGCGGGCCGAACCGGCGTCGAAGAGGCCCCGGGCCAGCATCTCCACGGCCTGGGGGGCGGTGCGTTCGCTCATCCCGATGAGCACCGCGCCGTGGCCGATGACCAGGACGTCACCGCCCTCGATGGTGGACGGGTAGTCCGCCAGCCCCTCCGACCAGTGATGGAAGGAGCCCGCCTCGGGACCGGTGAAGAGCGGGTGGTGGCGGTAGATCGCCTCGAAGTGGACGGTCTCGCGCTGCCGGGCCGGCCAGCGCATCGCGTTGATGGAGACCCCGTCGTATATCCAGGCCGAGGTGTCCCGGGTGAAGAGGTGGTTCGGCAGCGGGTGCAACAGGAAGTCGTCCAGATCCATGACGTGGAAGCGGACGGAGGTCGGCTCGCGGTGCCCGGCCAGGAACTCCCGCTTGGTCATGCCGCCGACCAGCGCGTCGGCCAGCTCGGGGCCGGGCATCTCCTCGAAGGCGGCCCGCAGGTGCTCGGTGGCTAGCGGGCCGTACTCCTTCTCCTCGAAGACCCGGTCCAGGACGAGCCGTCTGGCCACCGGGATGTCCAGCGACTCGCGGAGCAGATCGCCGAAGAGGTGCACCTCCACGCCCCGGTCGCGCAGCACGTCCGCGAAGCCGTCGTGCTCCTGGCGGGCGCGGCGCACCCAGAGCACGTCGTCGAAGAGGAGCGCGTCCTTGTTGCTGGGGGTGAGCCGCTTCAGTTCCAGATCGGGGCGGTGCAGGATGACGCGGCGCAGCCGCCCGGCCTCGGAGTCGACGTGGAATCCCATGTCTCCATCCTCACCGGGCGCGGCCCCGTTCACTCCCGCGAATCACCGGCGGGTTCCCTCTCGGACGTACCGGCGAGCCCGGTCGCGGCGGCCGGTGGACC
>NZ_JBHJQP010000217.1:0-12361 GCF_042262625.1 Streptomyces sp. NPDC056347
GCCCGGATCGGTGCGCTCCGGGCGGTCGGCCGCGACTCACTTGATCTCGTAGTTCTGGCCGAGCAGTACGGACACGTCCGCGTTGGCGGCGGGCTTGCCCTGCTTCACCGCGTCGTCCGGAATTCCCAGGGTCGCCGCGACCTGCGCAGCCTTCTCCTTGTCCGCCGGGGTCCGGTAGACGACCTCGGACAGGGACACGGCCGCGGACGTGCCGCCACCGATGAAGGTGTAGCCGCCATTGATCAGCTTGACCCGGGCGGACCCCAGCCCCTCCTCGTTCCCCGTGGCGTTCTTGACGCCGACCCGCACGGGCGCGTCGGCGGCGGGGGCCTTGACCGTGCCGCCCAGGATGTCCTTGACGACGTTCTCGGTGGCCTCGTCGGTGAGCGACCCGTCGGCCTGCACCGGCAGCAGGGTCGTCTTGTAGTCGCCGAGCTTGGCGTGCTGGGCCAGCTTCGCCAGCGAGGCGCCCAGGTCCTTCTCGGGGAGCGACGGGTCGAGGATCTGCCCGAGTGTCTGCACGGTGACCGTGGCGGACTTCGGGTCGTCCGAGACCTTCCGCAGTACCCCGCGCATGACCGCCCCGAACCGGGTGAGCTGCTTGGCCTCGTCCTCGCCCTCCCCCCGGTACGTGGCGTAGGCGACGGCCATCTGGCCGCTCAGGGTCTGTGCCTCGCCCTTCTTCACGAGCGGGGAGGCGCCCTTCTTGGCGTCCGGCACATCGGTGTCGGTGTCGACCTCGATGTTGCCGACCAGATCGACCAGGGTCTCCAGGTACGGGGTGTCGAGCCGCCACGTGCCCGTGATGTCGGTACCGAGGAGGTTGCCGAGGGATTCGCGGGTGCCGGTGGTGCCGTCGGCGTCGACGGACTTGCCGAGGGTGGTGGCGACGCCGTCCTCGTCGGCCACCGCGAGCGAGTTGGGGAGCAGGACGGTGGTGCCCTGTTTGGTCGTCACATTGTCGACGAGCAGCGCCGTGGAGGTGCCGCCCTTCTTGGTGTTGTGCAGGTGGACCACGATGACGTCCCGCTTCTGGGGGCCCGTCGACGCCGCCGTGTCCTTGTCCGGGTCGGACAGGCCCGGGATCATCCCGGCGGACCAGAGGTAGCCGATCCCGCCGACCACGACCAGGGCCGCCACGACCACGAGCGCGACCATGCGGTTGCGGCCGCGGCGCCTGGCCTCCTCGCGCCGCTCGCTGCGGCTCTCGGTGAACTTCAGCCAGTCGATGACGTCTTCGGAATCCTCATCCGGCTCCTCGATGAACGAGAACTGCTCGGTGCGGTCGGCGCGGCGCTGCCCGGGGACGACCGGTTCGGGCTCCGGCTCTGGGCCCGCTCCGGTGTCGTGCCCGGGTCCGGCGGGGTCCGGCGGGGCCGGGGCGGCCGCGGGCGCGGACAGGGAGGACGGCTGCGCGGCGGCCTGCTGCGGCACGTTCCACTGCTGCGTGGTGTCGACGGCGGCGGGCTGCCGGCCGGTCTCGTAGCCGTAGTTGTCGTACCCGCCGTACCCCTGCTGCTGCGGCTGCTGCCCATACGGGTCGTACGCCTGCGGCTGCTGCTGCACGGCCTGCGGCTGCTGGGCGTAGGGGTCGTAGCCGTAGCCCTGATCGGCCTGCTGCGGCTGCTGCCCGTACGGGTCGTACGCCTGCGGCTGCTGCTGCACGGCCTGCGGCTGCTGGTACACCGGCTGCCCGTACTCGTCGTAGCCGACGATCTGCGGCTGCTGATAGTACGGATCGTACGGATTCTGTCGGTCGTTCACCGGTGCCCCTCTGCGTCGCTCATTCGCCGCGGTACAGCTGGCGCTTGTCGATGTAGCGGACCACACCGTCCGGCACCAGGTACCAGACCGGATCCCCCTGCGCGACTCTCTCACGGCAGTCCGTGGACGAGATCGCGAGCGCGGGAACCTCCACCAGGGAGACCCCGCCCTCCGGCAGTCCGGCGTCCGTGAGCACGTGTCCCGGCCGCGTCACGCCGATGAAGTGGGAGAGCGAGAACAGTTCGTCCGCGTCCCGCCAGGTGAGGATCTGGGAGAGCGCGTCGGCGCCGGTGATGAAGAAGAGGTCCGCGTCGCCGTTCATCGCGCGCAGGTCCCGCAGCGTGTCGATGGTGTACGTGGGGCCGCTGCGGTCGATGTCGCTCCGGCTGACCGAGAACTGCGGGTTGGACGCGGTCGCGATGACCGTCATCAGATAGCGGTCCTCGGCCGGGGAGACGTGCTTGTGGCTCTTCTGCCACGGCTGCCCGGTCGGGACGAAGATCACCTCGTCGAGGTGGAACTGGGCGGCCACTTCGCTGGCCGCCACCAGGTGTCCATGATGAATCGGGTCAAACGTCCCGCCCATCACGCCGAGTCGGCGCTTTCTGCGGCCGGTAGGCACTTCCTGCTCTCCCATGCGTGCAGAGCCTACTGGTACAGGTGTACGCCTTCGCCTCAGCGGTCGCGGTTGAAGCGGGTGGTGATCCACAGCAGGAGCAGCAGCGCGACGAACGCACCGCCCCCGGTGAGAAGCGGGTTGAGGCTTTCGTGGTTGCCGCCCTCTCCGCCTTCGGAGGCGAGGGTGACCAGCTGGTGCGCGGTGCTCGTGAGGCTCATCTTCGGCAGGACCTATCGATCGGGAGTCGGAAGGAAGACGTCGCGCACATCGTATGCGTGCGCCCCGGGCACGCTCACGCCGACTCAGTCGTTGTCGTCGTTGTTGCGGTATCCGCGGAGCAGGATCCATGCGAGCAGGACGGCTCCGACGAGCGAGGCGAGCAGCACGATGCGGAGCGTGCTGCCGGGTCCCTGCTCCCCGGAAGCGGCGGCGAGCAGAGCAACGGTGTGCGGCATGTCGGGCGTCTCCTCAGTTGTCCACAGCCCCCCGCACACCGTAGCCCCAGCGCCTACGCTGGGCTGTGTCAGGGGGGCGAGCGAGATCGCGTACGAACAGGGGGCCTATTCATGACCGAACGCAGCCACGAGACCCACGAGAACGTGCCGAGCAGGCAGCGGCGGCGATTCCCGGGCATCTCGTCCCGGGCCTACGAACACCCGGCGGACCGCTCGGCCCTGGTGGCCCTGCGCAAGCTGAGCGGCTTCGACACCGTGTTCAAGACGCTGAGCGGTCTGCTGCCCGAGCGCAGCCTGCGACTGCTCTTCCTCTCCGACTCCGTCCGGGTGAGCGACGCCCAGTTCAGCCATCTCAACGACATGCTTCGGGACGCCTGTTACATCCTGGACCTGGAGAAGGTCCCCCCGATGTATGTCAGCCAGAACCCGCAGCCCAACGCCATGTGCATCGGCCTCGACGAGCCGATCATCGTGGTGACGACAGGGCTGGTGGAGCTGCTCGACGAGGAGGAGATGCGGGCCGTCATCGGCCACGAAGTGGGGCACGCGCTCTCCGGTCACGCGGTGTACCGCACGATCCTCCTCTTCCTGACCAGCATCGCGGTGAAGGTCGCCTGGATCCCGCTCGGCAACGTCGCGGTCATGGCGATCGTGACGGCGCTGCGCGAGTGGTTCCGCAAGTCCGAGCTGTCGGCGGACCGGGCCGGGCTGCTCGTCGGCCAGGACCTCCGGGCGTCGATGCGCGGCTTGATGAAGATCGCGGGCGGCAACCACCTGCACGAGATGAACGTGGACGCCTTCCTCGCCCAGGCCGACGAGTACGAGAAGGGCGGCGACCTGCGCGACTCGGTGCTCAAGATCCTCAACCTGCTGCCCCGTTCGCACCCCTTCACCACGGTGCGCGCGGCCGAGCTGAAGAAGTGGTCCGAGACCCGCGACTACCAGCGGATCATGGACGGTCACTACCCGAAGCGCGAGGAGGACAAGGACACCTCGGTGACCAATTCCTTCCGCGAGTCCGCAGCCCATTACGCGGACACGGTGCGCTCCAGCAAGGACCCGCTGATGAAGCTGGTCGGGGACATAGCCGGGGGCGCCGGTGACCTGGGCGGCAAGCTCCGTGACAAGTTCACCGGCCAGGGCAGGGGCCCCGCGGGCAAGGAAGGCGGCGCCGAGGGGCCGGCGGACCCGGCCCGTTCCCAGGACGCCGGGGACTCGCAGGGGCCGGAGACGGAGTCGGGGCCGGGTTCTAGCGGGAGCTGAACGACAGGGTGCCGCAGAGCGCCGCCGCGGACCGGCCCGTCGCGTACGGGTCGGTGCCCGCGGGGCCGCGGAAGGCGGCGTGCTGTCCGGCGAGCAGGGGGCGCAGCGCGCCGGTGGTGTCCGCCGGACAGGCCTGCGGTCCGGCCTGGACGTAGCTGGTGCGCACCTCCAGCCGGTGCAGCCGCAGGTCCTCCTGGTCGAAGCGGAAGGTCAGCTCGCGCCGTACGGTGAAGAGGGAGGCGTCGCCCGTTTGCCGGGGGCCCGTGGTGGCCGGGCGCAGGGTGTAGGTGAAGGTGTGGTCCGAGGTCACCTCCAGGGTGTTGGCGCCCTCCTCCCGGTAGTCCAGCGTGCCTTTGACCTTGATGTCGGGAGCGGCCAGCGCCACCTTCGCCGGGTCGAACCGCACCAGCCAGCCGGTCGCGGCGTGCTGCCCGTCGTCCCGCGGTTTGTCCATGCTGCGCTCGAACTGGACGGTCTGGGCCGGGTCCAGCAGCATCTCGACCGGGCGCACGGCGACGCCGGTGAGCACGTCGGGGTCGAGCGAGGAGGCGGCCAGGTAGTCCTTGGCCGTGACCAGGGCGGCCCTCACCTGGGACTCGGAGAAATTGTCCGTCCGGCCGACCGGCGGCAGATTGATGCCATCAGCACCTGTTTCGAAGTGGGCGGCGGGGCTCCGGGCCAGGAGCGTGGCGGGAGTGCCACCCGGCACCACGCCCCGGGGGGCCAGGGGGATGACGGTCGATCTCAGCGGCTCGGCCGGTCGGGCGGTGGGCGCCCGGTAGGGCCTGCTCAGGCCGATGAAGACGGCCGCGCCGAAGGCCAGCGCGATCAGGAGGACCAGGACGACGGCTGCCCTGGGGCCGGTGCGCCAGCGCCGGGGCGGCAGGCTGCGTACGGCGGGGGCGTGGTCCTGGATGCGTTCCTGGGCGGAGAACTCCCGCAGCCGGGCAGCGCGCACGAACGACTCGTCGAAGACGAGTGAGCGGTACTCGTCCTCGCCGCCGCCCGCCGGGTTCCCGGGCCCATTCGGTGGTTCTCCGCGGTCTGCCATGACTTCTCCCGACTCCACGCCACCGGCCGGGGCCGAAACGCTTCGCTCCGCCTCGGCCCAGCGGCCACGGGCAGCGCCTGCCTGTCACGAGCCGGCAGAGCCTGCCCGTCATGAATGCGTATGACGTCGCACGACTGCGCATGTAACGGACGAGTGAGAAGCCCCCTCGGTGAGAGGGGTCATGTCTTCAGGGTAGGTCGATCGGGACCGGGGTAAACGCCCGGCCGAGGAGGAACCGCGGAGAACGGCCGAGAAGGGTCCCGGCCAGGGGCCGGGGACCGGCAGGGTCAGCCGGTGTGCGCGGTCGCGGACACCGTGGGGCGCGGGTAGTCCGGCGAAGCCTGCGGAGCGGTGCCGGGGGCAGCGCCCGGGGCGGTGTCCACGCCTGTCGTGGCGGGCGGCGGGGCGGGGTCCTGGCGACCGCCCGAGCTGTTCCGGTAGACCGCGCCGAAGGCCAGGGCGACCATTCCGACGCCCATCAGCACGGCGAGCAGCCAGGCCACCGGCCGGTGCCAGCGCCCCGCGCCCCGGTACGGCCGCAGACCGCCCCCGTACCGCCCGTAGGGGTCGTGGTCGTACGCGTCGTCGTCCAGGTCCGCGGGGTCGTCGTAGGTGCTTCGACGGGCGTACGCGCCGGGGCCGTACTCCTCGTCGTGGAGATCCTCGTCGAGCGGACCGCCGCGCGTCGACGCGCGGGCGGCCTCGGCCTCGGCACGCGCCTGGGCGGCCGCCAGCAGCCGCTCGACGGCGGTCGGCTCATGGATCTCGGCGGCCCGTACGAAGTCCTCGTCGAACACCACGGAGGCGAAGTCCTCGTCCGCGCCCCCGCGGTCGTCGTCGGGCTCCCAGCCGTCCGGGAACGGCCTGCCCCCCACGTCGTCCGGCACGTCTCCAGACTAGCCCCGCCCGGTCGTTCTGGGCAGGGAGCGCGCGACATTCACCGTGCCCGGAACGTCACCGCACGTGTCCGTCGCCGGTGACGATGTACTTCGTCGAGGTCAGCTCCGGCAGGCCCATCGGGCCCCTGGCGTGCAGCTTCTGCGTGGAGATGCCGATCTCGGCGCCGAAGCCGAACTGGCCGCCGTCGGTGAAACGGGTCGACGCGTTCACCGCCACCGTCGTGGAGTCCACCAACTGGGTGAAGCGGCGGGCCGCGGCCTGGGAGGTGGTCACGATCGCCTCGGTGTGACCGGAGGACCAGAGCCGGATGTGCGCGACGGCCGCGTCCAGCGAGTCGACGACGGCCGCGGCGATGTCGTACGAGAGGTACTCGGTCTCCCAGTCCTCCGGCGTCGCCTCCACCACCGTGGCCCTGGAGCCCTCGGCGTGGGCGAGGACCCACGCGTCGCCGTGGACCGTCACTCCCGCGTCGGCCAGCGCGTCCAGGGCACGGGGCAGGAACCGCGCGGCGATGTCCTGGTGGACCAGGAGCGTCTCGGCGGCGTTGCAGACGCTGGGGCGCTGCGCCTTGGAATTGACCAGGATGGCCACGGCCATGTCGAGGTCGGCCTCGGCGTCCACGTAGACGTGGCAGTTGCCGGTGCCGGTCTCGATGACCGGCACGGTGGACTCCTCGACCACGGTGCGGATCAGCGAGGCGCCACCGCGCGGGATCAGGACGTCGACGAGGCCGCGGGCGCGCATCAGCTCCCGTACCGAGTCGCGGCTCTCGCCCGGGACCAGCTGCACGGCGTCGGCCGGGAGTCCGGAGCCGCCGACCGCGTCGCGCAGCACCCGCACGAGCGCGGCGTTGGACGAGTACGCGGAGGACGAGCCGCGCAGCAGGACGGCGTTGCCGGACTTCAGGCAGAGGGCGGCCGCGTCGACCGTGACGTTGGGCCGGGCCTCGTAGATGATCCCGACCACGCCGAGCGGCACCCGGACCTGCCGGAGGTCGATGCCGTTGGGCAGCGTCGAGCCGCGGACGACCTCGCCGACCGGGTCGGGCAGCGCCGCCACGTGCCGCACGTCGGCGGCGATGGCACGGACGCGCTCCGGGGTGAGGGTGAGCCGGTCGATGACCGACTCGCTGGTGCCCGCCTCGCGGGCACGGGCGACGTCCTCGGCGTTCGCCTCGACGATCTCGCCGGTCCGCACCTCCAGCGCGTCCGCGATCGCCAGCAGCGCGTCGTCCTTCGCCGCGCGCGGCAGTGGCGCGATGTCGGCGGCGGCGGAGCGGGCCCGGTAGGCGGCCTGGGTGACCGGGGACATGTTGTCGTACGGCGAGAGCGTGGTCATGCCCGCAGGGTAGTGCGCGCACTGCGGGCATTCGCCGCTCATCCCGTGATGCGAGACGAATGCCCCGGAGCTCAGTACGGGTGGACTCCGACCGGGGCGGCCGGGGGCGGCCCGTATCCCTCGGCGACGCGCTGGTGGTACGTCTCGCGGTCGATGACCTCCAGGCCGACGATCTTCCAGGGCGGCAGCCTGGACGTGGAGCGGTGCTCGCCCCACAGCCGCAGGGCGACGGCCGCCGCGTCGTGCAGGTCCTGGGCCTCTTCCCAGTAGCGGATCTCCGCGTGGTCGTTGGCGTATCTGCTGGTCAGCAGGAAGGGATGGTCGTGCGCGAGCTGTTCGAGGCCGCGCCGGATCTCCTTCAGCGGTGTGGCGGCCCCCGAGACACTGAGCGTGATGTGCCACAGCTTCGACGGCGTGCGCTCCTCGCGCGCCGTCGGCTCGGGCTCGGTGGCCCGGTCCTCGTCGCCTCGGTCCGTCGTCCGGCTCCTGTCGAAGCCGGCACCTGCTCCGACGCTGGTCAGGGCCCGGCCACCCGTTCCTCGGGGTGGCGCCCCCGGGCGCGCTCGTCTCACCGGCGGCCTCCTGTGAATGCGATTGCTGTGCTGTACCCCGCTGTTTCCCCACTACAGAGTTGACCAGTCCGCGGCGGGGAATGGGACGGTTTTCGTGAAGGTCTGCGTACCGAGGCTGGACTTTCAGCCGTTTCAGGGGCCTGTCACGGGTGGAAAACGACCAGATCGTCCCTGTGTACGACCTCGCGTTCGTAGGCCGGGCCGAGCTCCCGCGCCAGATCCCGGGTGGAGCGGCCGAGTAGTTGCGGGATCTCCTTGGCGTCGAAGTTGACGAGGCCGCGGGCCACCGGGTGGCCCGTGAGGTCGCGCAGCTCCACCGGGTCGCCCGCGGTGAACTCGCCCTCGACGGAGGCGATCCCGGCGGGCAGCAGCGAGCTGTGGCGCTCGACGACCGCGGTCACGGCCCCGTCGTCCAGGGTCAGCGAGCCCTGCGGGGCGGAGGCGTGGGCGAGCCAGAGCAGCCGGTCCGCCGAGCGGCGTCCGGTGGGGTGGAAGTACGTGCCGGTGTCGCGGCCCGCCAGGGCGTCGGCTGCCCGGCCGGCCGAGGTGAGGACGACCGGGACCCCGGCGGCCGTGGCGATCCGGGCGGCCTCGACCTTGGTGACCATGCCGCCGGTGCCGACGCCCGCCTTGCCGGCGCTGCCGATGGTGACGCCCACCAGGTCGTCGGGGCCGGTGACCTCCGCGATCCGCGAAGTGCCCGGGGTACTGGGGTCGCCGTCATAGAGGCCGTCCACGTCGGAGAGGAGGACCAGCAGGTCGGCGCGGACGAGGTGGGCGACGAGCGCGGCGAGCCGGTCGTTGTCGCCGAACCGGATCTCGTCCGTGGCCACGGTGTCGTTCTCGTTGACGACCGGGAGCGCGCCCATGGCCAGGAGCTGGTCGAGGGTGCGGTAGGCGTTGCGGTAGTGGGCGCGGCGGCTGGTGTCGTTGCTGGTGAGCAGCACCTGGCCGACGCGCACGCCGTAGCGCGCGAAGGACGCGGTGTAGCGGGCCACGAGCAGTCCCTGGCCGACGCTGGCGGCGGCCTGCTGCCTGGCCAGGTCCTTGGGACGGCGCAGCAGGCCGAGCGGGGCGAGCCCGGCCGCGATGGCGCCGCTGGAGACCAGCACGATCTCGCGTTCCCCGCCGCTGCGCACCTTGGTCAGTACGTCGACGAGCGCGTCGACGCGGTCGGCGTCGAGGCCGCCCGCCGCGGTGGTGAGGGAGGAGGAACCGACCTTGACCACGATCCTGCGGGCTTCCGTGACGCCCTGCCTTGCCCCTGACACGTCCATCCCCAATGATTTCGGCCGCTCCGGCCCCCGCAATCTACGCGAGCGGCGGCGGGGGCGCTCGGGCGTTCCGCTCCCTGGACCCCGCACGGGTGGACACCCCCGCATCGATCCTCCGATTGCGAAGGAATGGTGAATACGAAATACACACCCTTCACCCGGGCGAACATTCGGTCACCTTTGGCCAAATCCCAACTGTCCGTACAAGCAACCGTTGGGGCACCCCGATCATCTAACAGCCGATAGGGTGCACGGCGGGCAGCGCGCCATGCCCGTTTTCCAGCGGCATGGACCCCGTATCGGACGCCGCCAGAGGGACTTCTACAGACATGGGACAGCAGCAATGCCAGTCAAAGTAAGTGTCGTCATTCCTGTGTACAACCCCGGCGAGTACATCGATCCCTGCATCGATTCGCTTCTGCGTCAGACCCTCCCGGCGGGAGAGTTCGAAGTCCTCTTCGTCAACGACGGCTCGACGGACGACACGCGCGAGCGACTGGAGAAGCTGGCCGGGGAGCACCCCCATTTCCGTGTCATCACCATCCCGAATTCCGGCTGGCCGGGGAAGCCCCGCAACATCGGCGTGGGCGAGGCCGCGGGCGAGTACATCCAGTTCGTCGACCAGGACGACCACCTCGCCCCCGACGCCCTGCGACGGCTGTACGAGATGGGGCGGCGCAACGGCTCCGACATCGTCATCGGCAAGGTGGCCAGCAACTTCCGCGGCGTCCCGCACGGCGTGTTCAAGCAGAACCGCGAGAAGTGCACGCTGCGTGACGCCCCGCTCTACGACAGCCTCACCCCGCACAAGATGTTCCGTACGGAGTTCCTCCGGAAGAACGGCATCGCCTACCCCGAGGGGAAGCGCCGTCTGGAGGACCAGCTCTACATGATGGAGGCGTACTTCCCGGCGGAAGTCGTCTCCATCCTGGGTGACTACACCTGCTACTTCTACTCCCGCCGCGACGACGGCAAGAACGCGGGTTCCACCAGGATCGTCCCGTCCGCCTACTACGGGAACCTCCGCGAGGTCCTGGACGTGGTGATGGCCAACACCGAACCGGGCGACTTCCGCGACCTGCTGCTCCGCCGCTTCTACCGGGTCGAGATGCTCAGCAGGCTCAGTGAACCCGCGGTGGTCAAGTACCAGCCCGACTTCTTCAACCAGATGTGCGACGCGATCCGGCCGCTGGCCCTCGAGTTCATGGGGGACGGGGTGCACGACGGGCTCGGTCCGCTGCTGCGGCTGCGCTCCACCCTGCTGCGCGCGGACGACCGGGAGGGGCTGCTGCGGATCGCCCGGTTCGGCGGTTCCGTCAAGGCCGCGGCCCGTCTGGAGGAATTCGCCTGGCAGCCGGACGGCAGCGCCACCGTCACCGTCACCGCCCGGCTGGTCCGGGGCGAGGACGAGGCACCGGTGAAGCTGCTGCGCCGGGACGACCGCTACTTCCTGCACCCGGACAACGAGGGCGCCCAGGCGGCCGGGGAGGAACTCGTCGACGTCACCGAGGACCTCGACGGGTTCTCCGCCGAGATGTCCCTGCGCAACCGCGAGACGGCCGTCGAGTGGCCCTGCCCCGCGACGTTCACCCGGCGGGTCGAGGACCTCGGCGACGGTGCCTGCGAAGTGGTCCTGCACGGCAGCGGCCGGCTCCCCACGGAGGCGGTCAAGGGCCGCGGCCGGCTCGCACGCGGCTTCTGGGACGTCTGGGTGCCGCTGCGCGGCCTCGGCCTGGTCCGCAAGGCCCGACTCGGCGCCGACCGCGCCCCGGAGGTGGACGCCGCCTGCCTGCCCGCCTCGCTGGGCTCACCGGCCCGAGCCGTCATCCCGTACTTCACCGACCCGTTCGGCAACCTCACGCTCGATGTCGCCCGGCGCAGCAAGACGCTCGCGGCCTACCTGGCCGACCGGCCGGTGACGCGCGCGCCCGGCCGCCGTGCCGAACTCCGGCTGGACCTGTTCACCACCGCGGCGACCGCCGCCTCCGAAGTCCAGCTGGTCCTGAGCCCCGCGTCCGGGTCCGGCGCCACGCACACGCTGCGCACCTCGCTCCACCCCACCGGGGGCCGGGCCCACATCGCCGTGCCCGCCCGCGCGCCCGGCGTGGCGGCGGGGGCCTGGAACCTCGCCGTGCGGCTGGACGGCGAGAAGCGCCCCGCGCTCGCGCTGTGCGCCGTCACGCTCTCCGAGGGCGGCCGCATCACGGTGGACCAGGAACTGCCCGAGGTCCCGGCGGCCGTCATGGCGGACGTGGCCGCCAAGCGCCGGAAGGCCACCCTGCGCCGTGCGCTGCGCGCGGTCGGCGGCCCCATCGTGCGCAGGCTCCCGGCCAAGGGCCGCAAGCGGGTGCGTCGTCTGGCCGCCCGGTTCACCGGCTGAGCCGGCCGGCCGTACCTCTACGTCGTCTTCCCTCTACGCCTTCCCTCTACGTCTTCCTCCCACCCGAACGAATCAGCACCAGAACAAGGACGTGATCGCATGCGGCAGCTCTCCATCGAAGGAGCCTGGGTGCATGAGCCCAAGGTCTTCCCGGACAGCCGCGGCAGCTTCCACGAGTGGTTCAAGGCCGCGGAGCTCGGCGAGGCCGTCGGCCACACGCTGCGGCTGGCACAGGCCAACTTCTCCGTCTCCAGCCGGGGCACGCTGCGCGGAGTGCACTTCGCCGACGTGCCGCCGAGCCAGGCGAAGTACGTCAAGTGCGTGCGCGGCGCGGTGCTCGACGTCATCGTGGACATCCGGGTCGGCTCCCCCACCTACAAGCGGTGGGAGGCCGTCCGGCTCGACGACGTGGACCACCGCTCCGTCTACCTCGCCGAGGGCCTCGGCCACGCCTTCATGGCGCTGACCGACGACGCCTCGGTCGCCTATCTCTGCTCCGAGGGCTACGCGCCCGGGCGCGAGCACGGCATCAACCCGCTCGACCCCGAGCTGGGCATCGAGTGGCCCGCGGACCTCACCCCGCTGCTGTCCGACAAGGACGCGGCGGCCCCCTCCCTGGCCGAGGCCGAGCAGCAGGGCCTGCTGCCCACGTACGAGGCCTGCCAGGAGTACTACGCCCGCCTGCGCGCCCGCGGCTGAGCCCCGGACGGTACGCCCGAGCCCCCGCGGGTCCGTGCGACGGACC
>NZ_JBHJQP010000218.1:0-12295 GCF_042262625.1 Streptomyces sp. NPDC056347
CTCCCGGGGCGTGCGCCCGGGAGCCTCCCGTTCTTCGTTTCTCCGTACGCGCTCCGCGTACCCGCGCCGGCCTCAGACGGCCTCGGCGACCGGCTTGGGCGCCGGACCCGCGCCGCGCAGCGGCACTTCCTTGACGAAGACCGAGGACACCAGCGCGATCACCGCGACCGAGGCGCCCACCAGGAACGCGATGTGCGTGCCGGAGGCCACCGCGAACTGGTACGCCTCGCGCGCCGCGTCCGGCAGCTTCGCCAGGCTCGCCGCGTCCAGCTGCGCGGACTTCGCGGTGGCCGCCCCGCCGCCGCGGGCCACCATCTCGTCCTGCACCCGCCCGGTGAACAGCGCGCCCATGATCGCGACGCCGAAGGAACTGCCGAGCGTACGGAAGAGGGTCGTCGAGGAGGAGGCGGCGCCCATGTCCTTCAGCTCCACGCTGTTCTGCGCGACCAGCATGGTGATCTGCATCAGGAAGCCCATGCCCGCCCCGAGCACCGCCATGTAGACGCCGGAGGTGAGCCGCGTGGTGTCGACGTCCATCCGGGACAGCAGGTAGAGGCCGCTCACCATCAGCACGGAGCCCAGGATCGGGAAGATCTTGTACTTGCCGGTGCTGGTGGTGACCCGTCCGGCGATGAGCGAGACGACCATCATCGACAGCAGCATCGGCAGGAGCAGCACGCCCGAGTTGGTCGCCGAGGCGCCCTGGACGGACTGCTGGTACAGCGGCAGGAAGAGCACCGCGCCGAACATCACGAAGCCCGACATGAAGCCGATCACGGACATCAGGGTGAAGTTGCGGTTGCGGAAGATGTGCAGCGGAATGATCGGCTCCGCCGCCTTCGTCTCGACGAACACGAAGCCGACGAGTGCGACGACGCCGATCGCGGCGAGCTCCATGATCACGGCCGAGGTCCAGGCGTACTCCGAACCGCCCCAGGTCGTGACCAGCACGATCGCGGTGATGCCGAGGGTGAGCAGCCCGGCCCCGAGGTAGTCGATCCTGCCCTTGGCGCCCTCGCGCCTGGGCAGGTGCAGTACGACGGTGACCATGGCGAGGGCGACCGCGCCCAGCGGCAGGTTGATGTAGAAGCTCCAGCGCCAGCCGAGGTGGTCGGTGATGGTGCCGCCGACCAGCGGTCCGCCGATCATGGCGACGGCCATGACGCCGGCCATCATGCCCTGGTACTTGCCGCGCTCGCGGGGCGGCACCAGGTCGCCGATGATCGCCATGACGCCGACCATGAGGCCGCCCGCGCCGAGCCCCTGGACCGCCCGGAAGCCGATCAGCTGGCCCATGTCCTGGGCCATGCCGCTCAGCACCGAGCCGACCAGGAAGATCACTATGGACGTGAGGAAGACGCCCTTGCGCCCGTACATGTCGCCGAGCTTGCCCCAGATGGGCGTGGAGGCGGCGGTGGCCAGGGTGTACGCGGTGACGACCCAGGACAGGTGCGCCAGCCCGCCGAGGTCACCGACGATCGTCGGCATGGCCGTACCGACGATCAGGTTGTCCAGCATGGCCAGCAGCATCGTGATCATGAGGGCGAACATCACCACCCGGACGCTGCGCTGCGGCCCCGCGGGCTGTGCGCCCGCCCGGTCGGCGACGGCCGGCCCCCCGCCCCCGCCTGGCGCTTTCTTCAGATCAGTCATCGTTCCCACTCCCCCGGCCCCGTGGCACGGGCCCGCTTCCCGGCGCGAGCCGGGGACTTACTTGCCGCCCGGCTAGTAACTACACTGGGGAAAGTAGACCCGTAACTAGCCGGGCGTCAAGTAAGTTTTGAGGAGAGCTCTCATGGGCCGCACACCGCAGCAGCGCCGTGGAAACACGCGCCAGCGCATTCAGGACGTCGCCCTGGAACTCTTCGCCGAGCAGGGCTACGAGAAGACGTCGCTCCGCGAGATCGCCGAGCGGCTGGAGGTCACCAAGGCGGCGCTGTACTACCACTTCAAGACCAAGGAAGACATCCTGGTCGGCATCTTCGAGGACCTCAACCGGCCGGTCGAGGAGCTGGTCGCCTGGGGCCAGGAGCAGCCGCGCACGCTGGAGACCAAGAAGGAGCTCCTCAGCCGCTACAGCGAGGCGCTGACCGAAGCCGCCCCGCTCTTCCGTTTCATGCAGGAGAACCAGGCGGCCGTACGGGACCTCAGCATCGGCGTGACCATCAAGGAGCGCGTGATCGCCCTGATGGGGCTGCTCCAGGAGCCGGGCGCCTCACTGACCGACCAGGTGCGCTGCTTCACCGCGCTCATCTCCACGCACGCGGGGCTGTTCGCCCTCAAGGACGTCGAAGGCGACCCCGAGGAGAAGCGCAAGGCCGTCCTGGAGGTCGCCATCGATCTGGTCACCCAGGCGCACCCCACGGAGGTGTGAGGGGCGCCGCCCGGTGCGTGTCCGGTGCGTGTCCGGTCAGACGCGCACGCCCTCGCGGTGCAGGAAGTGGACCGGGTTGACCGCCGAGCCGTAGTCGGCGGTGCGCCGGATCTCGAAGTGCAGGTGCGGGCCGCTGGAGTTGCCGGTGTTGCCGGAGAGCGCGATCCGGTCACCGGTCCGCACGGTCTCGCCGATCCGGACGTCGATCTTCGACAGGTGGGCGTACTGGGAGTACGTGCCGTTGGCGTGCTTGATCACGACGGCGTTGCCGTACGCCGGACCGTCGCCGCCGCCGTTCGGGCCCGCCTTCACGACGACACCGTTGTGCGCGGCCTCGACCTCGGTACCGACCGGAACGGCGAAGTCCTGGCCGGAGTGCTTGTGGGCCCAGCGGCTGCCGTCGTTGCCGAAGCTCGCGCTCAGCTCGTAGCGGTTCACCGGAGCGGACCAGCCGTGGGTCTTCTTCAGGGCGGCCTTCTTCGCGGCGGCCGCCTTCTTGGCCACCGCGGCCTTCTCGGCCGCGATCCTGCCCTGGACGGACGCCTGCTCGGCGATCGACCGGGCCGCGCCGGCGCCGGTCAGATGGTCCGCGCTGCCGGGGGCACCCGCCGAACCGGCCGCGAACGCAGCGCCCACACCGAGAACCATCGACGTACCGAGACCGGCCGCCATCACGGCGCCGCGGACACGGGACAGGGACGGGCGACGGGAGTGCTGGAACGAAACGCGCTTCGACATATGCGGAGAACCTCCGTAGATGACTGGACCCGGCGGTCGGCCGGGCTGGCCATCCCTTGGTAACCCGCACCCCGGCCAGGGTTCAAACCCCCCATCTACGAACAAAAGCCGTATCCGGCCTCTCGGGAATCCGCCGCGCTTCACGCCGTCCGAGCCACCGCCGGACCTGCCGGACACCGGTCCGGGACAGGCGGCGATCACCCGCCCCACCCCTCCTACCGCCACTAGTAGGCCCGGAACGGGCTGTGCGGCTTGTCACCGCCGGCAGGCCGAAACCGCACCCTTCCCGGGACCTTCGGCCCGGCCGCTGACTAGGGTGACCGGACCAGCTCACTCCGGGGGGACGCAGGCCATGGCCAGTGACGACGCGGGCACCAGCGACATGGACGGGATCGAGCTCGCCGATGCCGTCGAGTCGATCCGCAACCAGCTCATCGACGCCGCGAGCCGCGCCACCGGCCGTCCGCTGGCCTTCGAGGTCGGCGACATCCAGATGGAGTTCACCCTCGAACTCCGCAAGGAGATCAAGGGCGGCGGCCGGGTCAGGGCCTGGGTGGTCGACGCGGGCGCCGACGCCTCCCGCGCGACCGGCCGCACCCACAAGGTCGCCTTCACGCTCAAGCCGCACGACGCCGCGACCGGCGGAGCCTGGCGGATCGGCAACGACGACCCGGGCAGCACGGCCCGCTTCGGCGGTGGGACACCCCGACCGTGAGCATCACGGCGCGCACGGTCGTCGTCCTCGGCGGCGGCGCCGTCCAGGGCAGCGGCGTCCTGCTCACCGAGCGTCTCGTCCTGACCTGCGCCCATGTCGTCCGGGGCGGCGGCCGCACCACGGTCGCCCACCCCCGACGGGCCGGGAGCACGGAGGCGACGGCCGCCTGGGTCGACCACGACCTCGACGCCGCCCTCCTGCTCGCGGCCGAACCGGTCCTCCCGGTCGTCCCGGCACGCCTGGGCGTCCTGCACACCGGGCACGCGGTCCCCGGCTGCGAGATCACCGGCTTCCCCGACATCCAGCGGTACGGCCCCGAGCGGCATCTGGAGTCCGACCAGTACACCGCCACCGCCCTGCCGACGGCCGGACAGCCGCGCGGCCTGCTGGTCTGCGAACTGGACGGCCCGCCCCTGGCGAACGACGCACGGGCCCAGGCGCTGCGCGGCCTGTCCGGCGGCCCCGTCTTCGCCGGTGACGTCCTCATCGGCATCGCCCGGCAGCTCCCCCTCCACCGCGAGGGCCGGCGCGTGGAGTGCGTACCGCTCGCCCCGCTGCTCGCCGCGAAACCGTTCCGGCTGGTCTACGAGCAGACCGGCACGCCCCTGCGCCACGAGCCGGTGCACGGCCGCTTCCCCCGGGACGCCCGGTACGAGGAGGACTACGCGGCGGCGCTCGGGGCCGCGTACCGCCGCACGAAGATCTTCGGCCTGGACGAGCTGGGCCGACGCGAATCCGAATGGGACCTGGACACCGCGTACCTGAGCCTGGAGGCCCAGCGGCACCCCGCACACCACGGCCCCGGAGCCGTCGGCCTCCCCGGCCCGCCCCAGCGGATCGACACCCTCCTCCCCGACCGGCCCCGGGTCCTGCTGCGCGGCGACGCGGGCGCGGGCAAGACCACCCTGCTGTGGTGGCTGGCCGCACACGCCGCGTCCGGCACCCTGAGCCCGGAGCTGGGCGCGCTCAACGGGCTGGTCCCGTTCGTCGTACCGCTGCGCACCCTGCGTGCCGAGGGCGGCACCTTCCCCTCCCCCGCCCAGCTGCCCGACGCCGCCCGGCTGGTCGTCGACCGGGCGCCCGAGGGGTGGGTGGGCCGGGTACTGGAGTCCGGCCGGGGCCTGTTGCTGGTCGACGGCCTGGACGAGGTCCCGGCCGACGACCGCGAGCAGGCCCACCAGTGGCTCTCCCGGCTCCTGGACCGCTACCCGGACATCCGCTGCGTGGTCACGGTGCGCCCGCTCGCCGTCGAGTCGGGCTGGCTGGACTCCCAGGGCTTCGAGGAACTGCGGCTGCTGCCGATGGGGGACCGGGACATCGAGGCGTTCGTCGCCGCCTGGCACCGGGCCGCCCGGCTGGACGACGACGACCACGAGACGCTCGGCACGCTGGAGCGGGACCTGGTCCAGCAGTTCGCCCAGAACCGCACCCTGCTCGACCTCGCCCGCACCCCGCTGCTCTGCGCCGTGATCTGCGCCCTGCACCGCCGCCGCCAGGGCCTCCTGCCGGAGACCCGCTGGAGCCTGTACGACTCGGCCCTCACCATGCTGCTCGGCGACCGCGACAAACAGCGCAGGATCGACGCCCCCGAGGGCATCACGATGAGCCCGGCGGAACAGGCCCAGCTCCTCCAGCGCATCGCGATCTGGCTGGTCCGGGGCAACCAGTCGGAGCTGGACCGCGCCGCCGCGCTGCGCCAGCTGGAACGCGCCCTGCCCGGCATGGCACGGCTGAGCTCCCAGGGCTCGTCCGGCACGATCCTGAACCACCTGCTCAACCGCAGCGGAGTCCTCCAGGAGCGCGCCGAGGACACCTACCAGTTCGCCCACCGCACCTTCCAGGACTTCCTCGCCGCGAAGGAGTTCGTCGAGGGCGACCAGCTGCGCGAACTCCTCATCCGGGCCGGCTCCCGGAACTGGCACGACGTCATCCTGCTCGCCGCCGGCCACTGCGACCGCCGGGACCACCCCGTCCTGGTCAACGGCCTGCTCGACCACGTACCCGGCCCGGCCGACACCGTCACGCACGACGAGATCGCCGTCCTGGCCGCCCTCTGCGCCCAGCACGCCACCTGGCTCGACGAACCGACCCGGGAAAGGGTCCACGCGGCCGTCGGGGCGCTCTTCCCGCCCCACGACTACCAGGCCGTCAAGGTGCTCGCTCGACTCGGGCCAGCCGCCCTGGTCCACCTGCCGGACCCGGCTCAGGTGACCGACGACGTAGATCTCCGGCGATTCATCGATCTGATCAACGAGATCGGCGGAGCGGAAGCCGTGCCGCATGCCCGCCGCTGGGCCCTCGCCCACCCGGAGCTCGAGCTCGTCTTCGCGGCCAGCTGGGACAAGTACCCGATACGCATATACGCCCGAGAGGTACTTTCCTCTTTCGACCTGCCCTATAGATCTCTGGTCCTCAACACTCCGGAGAAGCTGGTGGCACTAGGCGATCTGCCGTCCGCCAGAACCCCGATGATCACGGGAGAACACTCCGTCTCCGCCCTGCACGCAGCCCTGCACGGTGGTCCGTGGACCGCCGTGGAGATTCAGGACAATCCGAGTCCGACCGACCTTTCGTTCCTGACGGGCTGCGTCGGTCTCGAATCCGTGACGCTGAGCCGATGCCCCGCCGTACAGGATCTCGGCGCGCTCACCGGGCTTCCCTCACTGGAGTCGGTCGACCTCGACATGACTCATCTCTCCGGCACCTCGCTTGCCGCCACAGCATCAAGGGAACTGCGTTCCCTTTGGCTGAACCACCTGACCGCCGGGCAGCTCTCCCAGCTCCCGGCCCACCCTCAGTTGAGCCTGCTGGGCATTCACCAGGCGCCCCTTCTGGAGATCGACACACTCGAAGGCTGGACGAACCTGCGTCGGCTGGAGCTGTGGGCTCCCACCCCGGTCCGACCGCTGCTTGCCGCCCTCCGGCGGGCTCCGCAGGTAACCAGCCTCGCCCTGCGTCTGCCGTCCGCCACGGAGTTCAGGCCGGAACGGCCCGTGCCCTCCCTGGAGGTCCTGGAGCTCAACCAAAACGACGACGCGTTCGGGTTGGAGCAGATCCCCCGGGTCTTCCCCGCTCTGAAGCAGCTGCTGCTCGTGTCACCCAGTCATGCCGGTGGCGCCGAGCTCTGCCTGCTCCAGGAGGCACTGCCCGACTGCCAGGTCACCGTGATCTGACCCCGCCCCGCCCCGTACCCGAAAACGGCCCGGACCCCGGACCGTTGCGTACGGTCCGGGGCCCGGGCCCCTGCTTGCTTCCGCTCAGGCGGTCAGGCGCTCAGCGGCGGCCTCACACGTCCTTCGACATGTTCGGACCCGCGCCGCCCGCGGCCTGCTCGATCGGCGGGACGTCGGGCAGTGCCGTCTTCTCCTCGCCGCGGAAGGTGAACTTCTTCTCGTCGCCGTCGCCCTCGGTGCCGACGACCACGATGTGACCGGGGCGCAGCTCGCCGAAGAGGATCTTCTCCGAGAGGATGTCCTCGATCTCGCGCTGGATCGTCCGGCGCAGCGGCCGGGCGCCCATCACGGGGTCGTAGCCCTTCTTGGCGAGGAGCGTCTTGGCCTCCGCGCTGAGCTCGATGCCCATGTCGCGGTCCTTCAGGCGCTCGTCCACCTTGGCGATCATCAGGTCGACGATCTGGATGATGTCTTCCTGGCTGAGCTGGTGGAAGACGACCGTGTCGTCGACACGGTTGAGGAACTCGGGTCGGAAGTGCTGCTTCAGCTCTTCGTTGACCTTGTTCTTCATCCGCTCGTAGCCGGTCTTGACGTCGCCCTGGGCGGCGAAGCCCAGGTTGAAGCCCTTGGAGATGTCCCGCGTACCGAGGTTGGTCGTCATGATGATGACCGTGTTCTTGAAGTCCACGACCCGGCCCTGGGAGTCGGTCAGGCGACCGTCCTCCAGAATCTGGAGCAGGGAATTGAAGATATCGGGGTGGGCCTTCTCGACCTCGTCGAAGAGAACGACAGAGAACGGCTTGCGGCGCACCTTCTCGGTGAGCTGGCCGCCCTCTTCGTAGCCCACGTAGCCGGGGGGCGAACCGAAGAGACGGGAAACCGTGTGCTTCTCGCTGAACTCCGACATGTCGAGGGAAATCAGCGCGTCCTCGTCACCGAAGAGGAATTCGGCGAGCGTCTTGGACAGCTCGGTCTTACCGACACCGGACGGACCGGCGAAGATGAACGAACCACCGGGGCGCTTCGGGTCCTTCAGACCGGCCCGCGTACGGCGGATCGCCTGCGAGAGGGCCTTGATGGCGTCCTTCTGCCCGATGACGCGCTTGTGCAGCTCGTCCTCCATGCGGAGCAGGCGGGAGGACTCCTCCTCCGTGAGCTTGAAGACCGGGATGCCGGTCGCGGTGGCGAGGACCTCGGCGATCAGCTCGCCGTCGACCTCGGCCACGACGTCCATGTCGCCGGCCTTCCACTCCTTCTCGCGCTTGGTCTTCGCGGCGAGGAGCTGCTTCTCCTTGTCACGGAGGGAAGCGGCCTTCTCGAAGTCCTGCGAGTCGATCGCGGACTCCTTGTCGCGGCGGACGCCGGCGATCTTCTCGTCGAACTCGCGGAGGTCCGGCGGCGCGGTCATCCGGCGGATGCGCATCCGGGAACCGGCCTCGTCGATCAGGTCGATCGCCTTGTCCGGCAGGAAGCGGTCGGAGATGTACCGGTCGGCCAGGGTCGCGGCCTGGACCAGCGCCTCGTCCGTGATGGAGACGCGGTGGTGGGCCTCGTAGCGGTCGCGCAGACCCTTGAGGATCTCGATGGTGTGCGGCAGCGACGGCTCGGCGACCTGGATCGGCTGGAAGCGGCGCTCCAGCGCGGCGTCCTTCTCCAGGTGCTTGCGGTACTCGTCGAGCGTGGTGGCACCGATGGTCTGGAGCTCACCGCGGGCCAGCATCGGCTTGAGGATGCTGGCGGCGTCGATCGCGCCCTCGGCGGCGCCCGCACCCACCAGGGTGTGGAGCTCGTCGATGAACAGGATGATGTCGCCGCGGGTGCGGATCTCCTTGAGGACCTTCTTCAGGCGCTCCTCGAAGTCACCGCGGTAGCGGGAACCGGCGACCAGCGCGCCGAGGTCGAGGGTGTAGAGGTGCTTGTCCTTGAGGGTCTCGGGCACCTCGCCCTTGACGATGGCCTGCGCCAGGCCCTCGACGACCGCCGTCTTGCCGACGCCGGGCTCGCCGATGAGAACCGGGTTGTTCTTGGTACGGCGGGACAGCACCTGCATGACCCGCTCGATCTCCTTCTCGCGCCCGATGACCGGGTCGAGCTTGGATTCGCGGGCGGCCTGGGTGAGATTCCGGCCGAACTGGTCGAGCACCAGGGACGTGGAGGGGGTGCCTTCCGCGGGGCCGCCCGCGGTAGCCGCCTCCTTGCTGCCCGAGTACCCGGAGAGCAGCTGGATGACCTGCTGCCGCACCCGGTTCAGGTCGGCGCCCAGCTTCACGAGGACCTGGGCGGCGACGCCCTCGCCCTCGCGGATCAGGCCGAGCAGGATGTGCTCGGTGCCGATGTAGTTGTGGCCGAGCTGAAGGGCCTCACGGAGCGACAGCTCCAGGACCTTCTTGGCCCGGGGCGTGAAGGGGATGTGCCCGGACGGGGCCTGCTGGCCCTGGCCGATGATCTCCTCCACCTGCTGGCGGACCGCCTCGAGCGAAATCCCGAGGCTCTCCAGGGCCTTAGCGGCGACACCCTCACCCTCGTGGATAAGGCCCAGGAGGATGTGCTCGGTGCCGATGTAGTTGTGGTTGAGCATCCGGGCTTCTTCCTGAGCCAGGACGACAACCCGCCGCGCGCGGTCGGTGAACCTCTCGAACATCGTTAATCGCTCCTCAGAGCGGTCAGGCAGTTAGGGGTCGGTCCCCTCCCTGTCCTTCCGCAGCTTAGTCCCGCAAGCGGGGACCGCTCATTCCAACTGCCGACACCGTCCTTGGCCTCCTGCCCCGAACGCTGACAACTTCTCCAACCCGATGGTGCGAGACGATGTTCCCGCAGGCCAGGCAGATACGCCTTTCGCCAGTACGCCGATGGCGAACGGGAGATGCCCGAACCCGCGTGTCGCCCCTCACCACTAGGGATGTCCTACCCGCAATTACAGACAGTCCATGCGGCGCGCACCGGTTCCCTCCGCTACGGGCGAACACATTGCCGCTCCCGAATGCGCCCCTGCGCCCCCATCATGGACACGGTGCGTGCCCGTTCGCCGACTCCGCGTAACCAGGCGGGCGCCCGGAACGTTCATCCGGCATGGTCATCGCCGCCCCGTCCTCCATGCCGTCCACCGACATCGGGCAGGAGGGCCGTGAGGGCGCCCGCTGGGCGCAGTGGTACGAACGCGAGCTCGGCTGGGCGACGGCGGGAACCGCGCCGGTGCGGCTGCTGACCGGGCTGGGGTTCGACGTGCTCCAGGTCCCCGCGGCCGCCGGTCACGCGGCGCTGCGGCGGCTGGACCGAACGGGCCCGGTGGCGCTGTCGGGGGCACGGATGAGCCTGCTGGTCGCGGCGGGGAGCGCCGAGGAGCTGCCCGGCCTGCTCGACTGGCTGGAGTGGCGGGGCGTCGCCCTCTCACTGACCGCCATCGGCGCGGGCGGCCGGATCACCGCGCCGGTGCCGCCCGGACGGACGGCGGGCCCGCCGGGGGCCGCCACGTGGCTGCGGCCCCCCGGGCCACGGCACGAGGAGGGCGCGGCGCTCCCGGCTCTCGCCGGCCTCGGGAGCAGGGGTGAGGATGCTCCCGATCTCGTACGGCTGGTGGACGCGGTGGCGACGGAATGCCACCGGGCCCGATTGACGCATACCCGAACGGGGCCATCGACGGCTGGGCCGACGACTCAGCCGTTGGCCTTCCGGTAAGCCTCGCGGATCTCGGCGGGAACGCGGCCGCGGTCATTCACATTGTGGCCGTTCTCGCGGGCCCACTTACGGATCTCGGCAGTGTCCTTGTTGCCACCGGTAACGGCGCGGCCCTTACCACGGCCGCCGGTGCGCCGGCCACTCTTGGTGTACGGCTCAAGAAGACCACGGAGCTTGTCCGCGTTGCTCGTCGTGAGGTCAATCTCGTACGTCTTGCCATCGAGAGCGAACGTGACCGTCTCGTCCGCCTCGCCGCCGTCGAGGTCATCGACAAGAAGGACCTGAACCTTCTGTGCCACTGGATTCCCTTTCATCGAAAATGCAGTACGCGGAAAGGAAACCGCTTTTCCCCGGAAAACACAAACCCCCGGGAGAGGTTCAGGATCACGGGAAGACGGGAAACGTGCGCGATTCGGACATAGGGTTCCGCCTTCTTGAGACGGCCACAGATGTCGGTCACAGATGCAGAAGCATCCGGCTGTTGCCCAAGGTGTTCGGCTTCACTCGTTCGAGCCCCAGGAACTCCGCTACGCCCTCGTCATAGGAACGCAGCAGCTCGCTGTAGACATCTCCGTCGACCGGTGTCTCCCCGATCTCGACGAAGCCGTGCTTCGCGAAGAAGTCCACTTCGAAGGTGAGACAGAAAACCCGCCGCACACCCAGCCAACGGGCGGTCCGCAACAACTTGTCCAGCACTTGATGGCCGACCCCGGCACCCCTGATGCCGTGGTCGACGGCGAGAGTACGCACTTCGGCGAGGTCTTCCCACATCACGTGCAGTGCGCCGCAGCCCACGACCCGGGCGTCCTCGTCGCGTTCCGCGACCCAGAACTCCTGGATGTCCTCGTAAAGCGTCACGGTCGCTTTGTCGAGCAGGATGCCTTCGCGTACGTACCCGTCGAGGAGACGGCGGACCGACGCCACATCGCTGGTCCTGGCGCGTCGGACCGTGATGGCCGTCTTTTCGGCCTGCGGTGCGGTACGGGATTCGGCGGGCGGAAGGTCTGAGGACATACCCCGACGCTATCGCCCGGCGTCCGGCGCCGCCCCATCGGCCGGTTCTCCGGCCGCTTCCGCTCCCGGTTCCCGGCCCGCTTCCGCACCTGGTTCCCGGTCCGCTTCCCCGCCCGGTTCCCGGCCCGCTTCCGCGGTCGGTTCGTCCGCCGTCGCGGTGCCGGAGCGGTCGGGTTGAACGATCCTCATGGCGTCCTTGAGTGCCTCGCGCTGCTCGGCGGACATCATCCCGAAGAACGCGACGAGGGCGGCCGCGGGGTTGTCACTGCGCGACCATGCTTCGTTCATGAGTGCGGCCGAGTAGGCGGCACGTGTGGACACCGCCGTATATCTATATGCGCGGCCGTCCACTTCCCTGCGCACCCAGCCCTTCTGATGGAGATTGTCCATTACCGTCATGACGGTGGTGTAGGCGATGGAGCGTTCCTGCTGGAGGTCCTCAAGGACTTCCCGCACGGTGACCGGGCGGTTCCATTGCCAGACCCGTGTCATCACGGCGTCTTCCAGATCTCCCAATTGACGGGGCACGACGCCACTTTAGTATCAGATGCCGTAAATGCCCGGTTTATTTGCGCAGCAAAAGGGCGCACGGCTCCTGGTGAGCCG
>NZ_JBHJQP010000219.1:0-12254 GCF_042262625.1 Streptomyces sp. NPDC056347
CCACGGAATCGTCCGTGCCGGCCCCGGCCGTCGTGTACCGCAGGGCGGTTACGCCTTGGCCGTGGCGGCCTCGGCCTCGCGGGGCGCCGGTACGCCGGCGGTGCCGTCGCTCTCGCCGTCCTGGGCGAGCATCTGCTCGTTCCAGGGGAGGGCGCCGGAGAGGACCTGGTCCACCCGCTCCTTGTCGATCTCCTTGGTCCAGGTGCCGACCAGGACGGTGGCCACGGCGTTGCCCGCGAAGTTCGTCAGGGCGCGGGCCTCGCTCATGAAGCGGTCGATGCCGACGATCAGGCCGACGCCGTCGACCAGGCCGGGGCGGTGCGACTGGAGGCCGCCCGCGAGGGTGGCCAGGCCCGCGCCGGTGACCCCGGCGGCGCCCTTCGAGGCGACGATCATGAAGAGCAGCAGCGAGATCTGCTCACCGGCGCTCAGCGGGTCGCCCATGGCGTTGGCGATGAAGAGCGAGGACATCGTGAGGTAGATCGCGGTGCCGTCGAGGTTGAAGGAGTAGCCGGTCGGCACGGTGATGCCGACGACCGGGCGGCTGACGCCCAGGTGCTCCATCTTCGCGATGAGCCGCGGCAGGGCGGACTCGGAGGAGGAGGTGGACAGGATCAGCAGGAACTCGCGGCCCAGGTACTTCAGCAGGGAGATCAGGTTGACCCCGGCGACCAGCCGCAGGATCGTGCCGAGCACCACGAAGACGAAGATCGCGCAGGTGAGGTAGAAGCCCACCATGATGATGGCGAGAGACTTCAGCGCGTCGACGCCGGTCTCCCCGACCACCGCGGCCATCGCGCCGAAGGCGCCGACCGGGGCCGCCCACATGATCATGGCGAGGATGCGGAAGACCAGGCGCTGGATGTGGCCGATGCCGCGCAGCACGGGCTCACCCGCCGAGCCCATGGCCTGGAGCGCGAAGCCCGCGAGCAGGGCGACGAGCAGGGTCTGGAGGACCTCGCCCTCGGTGAAGGCGGAGACGATCGTGGTCGGGATGATGCCGAGCAGGAAGTCGCTGGTCGACTCGCTCGCCCCGGCCGCCTGCTTCTCGCCCGCGGCGCGCACCGCCTCGGTGAGGTGCAGACCCTGGCCCGGCTCCAGGAGGTTGCCGACGAGCAGGCCGATGCCGAGCGCGACGGTCGACATCACCAGGAAGTAGCCGAGGGCGAGGCCGCCGACCGCGCCGACCTTGGCGGCCTTGCGGACCGACCCGACGCCCAGCACGATCGTGCAGAAGATGATCGGCGAGATCATCATCTTGATCAGGTTCACGAAGCCGGTGCCGATCGGCTTCAGTTCGACGGCGACACCCGGGGCCGCGAAGCCCACCAGGATGCCGAGCGCCACGGCCGCGATCACGGCCAGATACAGATAGTGCGTGCGGTCCCGCCTGGCGGCTGCCACTCCCACGGGAATTCTCCTCGGCTCGTCCGGGTCACTCCCCCGTCCCTGGGGGCGCAAGGGCAGCTCCGACGGTCCGGGCCGGAAAAACCCCCGGTGAATATCTCGCTCCCTGTGACGCCGGTCACCGTTGCGTGCATTTCGTTCACCAGTTTTCGGCCAGGCACACTGGGGCCATGCGTCTCCCCCGTACCCGTCCGCGCAGCCTGGCCGGTCAGCTCTTCGCCATGCAGGTGGTGCTGATGACGGCGGTGGTGGCGGGGTGCGCGTTCTTCGCGTACGCCTCCGGCAGCGGGCAGGCGAAGGAGACCGCGGCCAAGCAGGTGCGGGCGGCCGCGCTGTCGGTCGCCGACTCGCCGTCCGTACGGGAGGCGATCCGCACCCCGGACCCGTCCGCCGTGCTCCAGCCGTACGCGGAGCGGGTGCGCGAGGACACCGGGATCGCGTTCGTCACGATCATGTCCCCGGACCGGGTCCGCTGGACGCACCCGGACGCGGGGCTGATCGGCGAGAAGTTCCTCGGGCACACCTCGCGGGCGCTGCGCGGCGAGACCTTCACCGAGACGTACACCGGCACCCTCGGCCCGTCGATCCGGGTCGTCACCCCGGTCCGGGACGGCGGCCGGATCGTCGGCCTGGTCAGCGCGGGCATCACCGTGGACCGGGTCTCCTCGCAGGTGCGCGACCAGCTCGGGGCGCTGGGGCTGGCGGCGGGCGGGGCGCTGGCCCTCGGCGGGATCGGCACGTACGTGATCAACGCGCGGCTGCGGCGCCACACCCACGGGATGAACGCGGCCGAGCTGAGCCGGCTGCACGACTACCACCAGGCCACCCTGCACGCGGTCCGCGAGGGGCTGCTGATGCTCGACGGGCGGCGCCGGATCGCGCTGATCAACGACGCGGGCCGGGAGCTGCTGGGGCTGGCCCCGGGGGCGGTGGGACGCCGGGTCGACGAACTGGAGCTGCCCGCTCCGCTGACCGGGGCGCTGCTGGCCGACGGGGAGCGCGTCGACGAACTGCACCTGACCGCGGACCGGGTGATCGTGGTCAACACCCGCCCGGTGGTCGGCGGCGAGCAGCGCGGCACCGTGGTGACCCTGCGCGACCACACCGAACTCCAGGCGCTCTCCGGCGAGTTGGACTCCGAGCGGGGGTTCACCCAGGCGCTGCGCTCGCAGGCGCACGAGGCGGCGAACCGGCTGCACACCGTCGTCTCGCTGATCGAACTGGGCCGGGCCGAGGAGGCGGTGGGCTTCGCCACCGCGGAGCTGGAGCTGGCCCAGGTCCTCACCGACCGGGTGGTGGGCGCCGTCGCCGAGCCGGTGCTGGCCGCGCTGCTGCTCGGCAAGGCGGCCCAGGCGAACGAGCGCGGGGTGGAGCTGGTGCTCGCCGACGACAGCCTGATCGACGACGGGGCGCTGCCCGCGACGCTGCCGCAGCGGGACCTGGTGACGATCCTGGGCAATCTGATCGACAACGCGGTGGACGCGGCCTCGGAGGCGGCGACCGCCGCGCCCGGCGCCGTACCCGCCCAGCGCGGGCCGGACGGCGGCGGCGGCGGCGTCCGGGCCACCCGTGCCCGGGTCACGGTGACCGCGCTCGCCGAGGAGGGCGAACTGCTGCTGCGGGTCGCCGACACCGGCGCCGGGATCGCCCCGAAGGACGCCGCCGAGGTGTTCGACCGCGGCTGGTCGACGCACGGCAGCGGCCGAGGCATCGGCCTCGCGCTCGTCCGGCAGGCGGTGCACCGGGCCGGCGGCACGGTGACGCTGGACGGCGGGCCGGACGGCGGTGCGCGGTTCACGGTGCGGCTGCCGCTGACCGGCACGGGCCGCCCCGGCCCCGTGCGGACCGGTTCCGTACCGAGCGGCCCCGTACAGACCGGCCCCGTACAGACCGGCCCCGTGCAGACCGGTCCCGTGCAGACCGGTCCCGTGCAGACCGAGAAGGAGGCCACGGCATGATCCAGGTGCTCGTCGTCGAGGACGACCCGGTCGCGGCGGACGCCCACCGGATGTACGTGGAGCGGGTCCCCGGCTTCGCGGTGGCCGCCGTCGCGCACTCGCGGGCGGAGGCGGTACGGGCGCTGGAGCGCACCCCGGTCGACCTGCTCCTGCTCGACCTGTACCTGCCCGACGGGCACGGCCTGCAGCTGCTGCGCGCCCTGCGCGCGGCCGGGCATTCGGCGGACGTCATCGCGGTGACGTCGGCGCGGGACCTGGCGGTGGTCCGGGAGGGGGTGTCGCTCGGGGTCGTCCAGTACGTGCTGAAGCCGTTCACCTTCGCCACCCTGCGCGACCGGCTGGTGCGGTACGCGGAGTTCCGGGCGGCGGCCGGGGAGGCGAGCGGCCAGGACGAGGTGGACCGGGCGCTGGGCGTGCTGCGCTCCCCCGAGCCGGCCCGGCTGCCGAAGGGGCTGAGCGGCCCCACCCTGGAGGCGGTGACCCGCGCCCTGCGGGCCGCCCCGGACGGGGTGACGGCCCGGGCGGCCGGTGAGGAGCTGGGCATCTCCCGGATCACCGCCCGCCGCTATCTGGAGCACCTGGTGACGGTGGGGCGCGCGGTGCGCAGCCCGCAGTACGGGCAGATCGGCCGTCCGGAGCTGTACTACCGCTGGGTGAGCCGGAGCGGCCGCTGAGCCGGGCCGGGCGGGCGTGGCGCCGCGGCCGCGCCCGTGATCGGCAAAGGACTTCTCGGACGATCCTACGATTCGCGGATATCGGTGGAACACACCGTGGTCATGCCACTTCTTGACTCCTACCGTGGGGCCGTGTCCCCCTCCCCGCCGTTCAACGCCCCCGCCGCGCGCCGGCTCCGCATGGCCCTGGGGATGATTCCCGGGCATGTCGCGTACGGGCTGGCGGCCCAGTACGGACTGCGGATCAGCGCCGAGACGGTGGTCGCCTGGGAGCGCGGTCTCGCGGTGCCGAGCACATACGAACTCACGGCGCTGGCCGGTGTGTTGTGGTGCTCGCCGGACGAACTGCTCACCGCGGCGCGCACCCTGAGCGAGCACCGGACGGCGAAGCGGCTGAGCGCCGAGGAGCTGGCGAGGCTGGTGGGGCTGAGCACCTCCGCGTATCTGCGGATGGAGGAGGCCGGGCGCTGGCGCGGCAACGAGCGCCAGTCCGCGGCGCTCACCGAGGCGTTGGGGCTGACGGCGGCCGGTTTCGTGACGGTCTCCGGCCGGGACGAGGAGCTGACGGAGCTGCTGCGCGCCGCGGCGACCACGCGCTGGCAGGCGCAGCTGCGTGCGGTGGCGAGGCTGGTGCCGCTGGAGCGCGGTTTCCTCCAGGACCTGCTGGCGGAACTGCACTCCGACTACCAGTCGCTGATGGTGTCGACACTGGGCTGGAGCAGTACGGGTACGGAGCGGCCCGGGTCGACGGGCGACGCGGGGCGGGAGTTCCTGGCGACGGTCCTGGAGCGGTTCTGGAGGGCGGCGGGGGTGCCCGGCCCGGAGAAGTGAACCGCCGAAGGGCACGGCGGCGCGGTCGGCCGATGGCCACCGGGCCGAAGCCATGAACCGCCGAAGGGCGCGGCGGCGCGGTCAGCCGGAGGCCACCGGGTCGAAGGAGAACAGTCTGCCCCGGTCCGGCCCCTCGCAGCTCGTCTGCACCAGCTTGGCGCCGCGCGCCGTGCTCCTGTCCTCCGTGCCGACGCAGAGCCGGGTGTGGGCGGGGAGGATGCGGTAGCCCTCGGCCGGGCTGCCCACCGGCTGGATCAGGAACTCCTCCGCCTTGCCCCGCAGCCCGCACTCCTGGTCCTGGAGCGGGGCCCCGGTGTCGGGTGCCCCGTCGATGACTCCGGTGCAGCCCTTCTTGTAGACCGGGTGGTCGGTCACGATCCGCCAGAGGTCGTCGCCCAGCGGCAGGAGCGAGAAGCTCGGGATCGTCTCCTGCGCGCACGGCACCTGGTACAGCCACCCCTGGTCCGTTCCCCGCTTCTCGGAGAAGCAGAGCCCGGAGTGCACGGAGCGCAGCCGCACCGTCCGCCCGGCGACCGGGCCGGCCACCGGGCCGTTCGCCCGGTCGCCGCCCTTCGCGGCGTCGTCGTTCGCGTCCTGGTCGCCGCCGCGGGCGAGCAGGGCGGCGGTCACTCCGGCGGCGGCGAGGACCACGGCCGCGACGACGGCCGCCGTCAGGGCGCGGGTGCGGCGGCGGGGAGCGGGGGGCCCGGGGAGCGGGGCGGCGGGCGGCTCGGAGGAGAGCGTTCCGGTGAGGGCGGGCGCGTCGCCCGGCGGTTCGCCGGTGGCGGTGCGCTGTCCGTGGGCGGCGAGTTCCGCGCGTACCGCGAGCCAGTCCCGTACCCGGTCGGGGCCGAGGCCGCAGGCCCGTACGAAGGCGGCGAGCAGCTCCTCGCGGGGGACCGAGGCGCGGGCCAGCATGTTGGCGATGGTGGAGCGCGGCAGCACGTCGCCGGCCGATTCGGCGCGCTGGGCCAGCTCGCGGAAGGTCAGCCCGGAGGCGTCCTTGAGCTTTTGCAGCAGGGCGACGAACTCGGGTGCGCTGTACGCCTCCCGGGGGTCCGGGGCCCTGTCCTCGACCGTCATGCGCCGTACCCCTCCCCTGGGTTCCGCGCCCGGACAGGGCTGGGACATGTCCGGGACAGGGCCAAGCCTTGTTGATCCGGCGCGGCTGCTCAAGAGTGGTTTTTGGCACCGCGACCGCTCCGGACCGGCCGTCCCGGAGCGGTCGCGGGCAGCGGGGAACGGCGAGCGGCACCATCTCGATCTCCGTGCCGCGCAGCGCCGTCATCCTGCCGAAGTCGCCCCGGTGCGCGGCCTCGACCGCGTGCCAGCCGAAGCGGGTGGCGAGCACCCGGTCGTACGCGGTCGGCGTGCCGCCCCGCTGCACATGGCCGAGAATGACCGGCCGGGCCTCCTTGCCGAGCCGCTTCTCCAGCTCGATGGCCAGCCGGTTGCCGATGCCCTGGAAGCGCTCGTGGCCGTACTGGTCGATCTCGCCCTTGGCGTACGGCATGGAGCCCTCGGCCGGGTGGGCGCCCTCGGCCACGCAGATGACCGCGAACTTCTTGCCGCGCGCGAAGCGTTCCTCGACCATCTTCACCAGGTCGTCGACCTCGAAACGGCGCTCGGGCAGGCAGATGCCGTGGGCGCCGCCGGCCATGCCGGACTCCAGCGCGATCCAGCCCGCGTGGCGGCCCATCACCTCCACGACCATGACCCGCTGGTGCGATTCGGCGGTGGTCTTGAGGCGGTCTATGGCGTCGGTGGCGACACCCACCGCGGTGTCGAAGCCGAAGGTGCGGTCGGTGGCGGAGATGTCGTTGTCGATGGTCTTGGGGACGCCGACGACGGGCATCCCGGCGTCGGACAGCATCCGGGCGGCGGTGAGGGTGCCCTCGCCACCGATCGGGATGAGCGCGTCCATGCCGTAACGGCGGCTCAGCTCGGCGCAGTTCTCGGCGGCCTCGCGGAGCCGGTCGCGCTCCAGGCGGGCCGAGCCGAGGATGGTGCCGCCGCGGGCGAGGATGCCGCTGACGGCGTTGAGGTCGAGGGGGCGGAAGTGGCCGTCGAGGAGCCCCTTGAACCCGTCCTCGAAGCCGATCACCTCGTCCCCGTGGCCCACCACGGCGCGGTGCACGACCGAACGGATCACGGCGTTCAGACCCGGACAGTCGCCGCCTGCGGTGAGAATTCCGATGCGCATCGTGCTGGGTCTCCTGCTCACTAGTGCCGTGCCGCGTCGGGGGGACGTACGGATACCCCCCTTGCCCCGAGCCACCACGATTGTCCCACGAGAGGTCTGGACCTTGCGCCCGTGGCTGCCGCGGGGCCGGTTCTCCCGGCGGGCGGCGCCTCGGGGCCCCCGGGTATCGTCAACATGGCAATACCATCCCAAACCGCAGACGGACGGGAGAACACGCGTGACGCGCAGCGTGTACGTGACCGGGATCGACCGGGGAGACGGCCGTCAGGTCGTCGATCTGGGAGTCATGGAGCTCCTGACGCGTCAGGTGGACCGGGTCGGTGTCTTCCGCCCGCTCGTCCACGACGGACCCGACCGGCTCTTCGAGCTGCTGCGCTCGCGCTACCGCCTCCCCCAGGACCCCGATTCGGCCTACGGGCTCGACTACTACGAGGCGTCCGCCCTCCAGGCCGAGCTGGGCACCGACGAGCTGGTCTCGCGGCTGGTCGACCGGTTCCACCAGGTGGCGCAGAAATACGAGGTGGTGCTGGTCCTCGGCACCGACTTCGCCGCCACCCAGCTCCCCGACGAGCTGGCGCTCAACGCCCGTCTGGCCAACGAGTTCGGTGCCTCGGTGATCGCGGTGGTCGGCGGGAAGGGCCAGACCGCGGAGTCGGTGCGGGCCGAGACCCGCAACGCCTTTCGCGCGTACGCCGGGCTGGGCTGCGACGTCATCGCGATGGTCGTGAACCGGGTGGCGGCGGAGGACCGCGGGGCCATCGCGGAGCGGCTGACGGCCACGCTGCCCGTCCTGTGCTCGGTGCTGCCGGACGACGCGGCGCTCTCCGCGCCGACCGTCGCCCAGATCACCTCGGCGCTCGGCGGCCGGGTGCTGCTCGGCGACGACTCCGGGCTCGCCCGGGACGCGCTGGACTTCGTCTTCGGCGGCGCGATGCTGCCGAACCTGCTGAAGGCACTGACCCCGGGGTGCCTGGTGGTGGCGCCCGGGGACCGGGCCGACCTGGTGGTCGGTTCGCTCGCCGCGCACAGCGCGGGCACCCCGCCCATAGCGGGGGTGCTGCTGACGCTGGACGAGCACCCCGGCGAGGAGATACTCACGCTGGCCGCGCGACTCGCACCGGGCACCCCGGTCGTGTCGGTGGCCGGCGGATCGTTCCCCACCGCGGGCCGGCTCTTCGCCCTGGAGGGCAAGCTGAACGCCGCGACGCCGCGCAAGGCGGAGACCGCGCTCGGTCTCTTCGAGCGCCATGTGGACACCCAGGCCCTGCTGGAGCGGATCTCGGTGGCCCGCAGCGGCCGCGTCACCCCGATGATGTTCGAGCACGAGCTGCTGGAGCAGGCCCGCGCCGACCGCCGCCGGGTGGTCCTCCCCGAGGGCACCGAGGAACGGGTGCTGCGCGCCGCGGACGTACTGCTGCGCCGCGACGTCTGCGACCTGACCCTGCTGGGCGAGCCCGACGTCATCCGCAAGAAGGCCGCCGACCTCGGCATCGACCTCGCCGGAACCCGGATCGTCGACCCGCAGAGCTCCGAGCTGCGCCGCAGGTTCGCCGAGCGGTACGCCGAGCTGCGGGCGCACCGCGGGGTCACGGTGGAGCTGGCGTACGACGTCGTCGCGGACGTGAACTACTTCGGCACCCTGATGGTCCAGGAGGGGCTGGCGGACGGCATGGTCTCCGGGGCCGTGCACTCCACGGCGGCGACGATCCGCCCGGCGTTCGAGATCATCAAGACGAAGGAGGAGGCGTCGATCGTCTCCTCCGTCTTCTTCATGTGCCTGGCCGACAAGGTGCTGGTGTACGGCGACTGCGCGGTCAATCCGGACCCGGACGCGGAGCAGCTCGCCGACATCGCGGTGCAGTCGGCCGCGACCGCCGCCCGGTTCGGGGTGGAGCCCCGGATCGCGATGCTGTCGTACTCGACGGGCACCTCGGGTTCGGGCGCCGACGTCGACAAGGTGCGCGAGGCGACCGACCGGGTGCGGGCGAGCAGGCCGGACCTGCGGATCGAGGGCCCGATCCAGTACGACGCCGCGGTGGAGCCGAGCGTCGCCGCGACGAAGCTGCCCGGCTCCGAGGTGGCGGGGCAGGCGACGGTGCTGGTCTTCCCGGACCTGAACACCGGCAACAACACGTACAAGGCGGTGCAGCGCTCGGCGGGGGCGGTGGCCGTCGGGCCGGTGCTCCAGGGGCTGCGCAAGCCGGTGAACGACCTGTCGCGCGGCGCGCTCGTCCAGGACATCGTCAACACCGTGGCCATCACGGCGATCCAGGCGCAGGGCAAGGAGTGAAGAACGGATGACCGTCCCGACCACCGAGGACACCGCCGGGGACCGCACCGGGGCGGGCGCGTACCGCGTACTGGTCCTCAACTCCGGCTCCTCGTCGGTGAAGTACCAGCTGCTCGACATGAGCGACCGGACCCGGCTCGCGGTGGGGCTGGTCGAGCGGATCGGCGAGGAGACCTCGCGCCTGGTGCACACCCCGCTGCTGGGCGGCGGTGCCGAGACCCGCGAGCGGACCGGCCGGATCGCCGACCACGAGGAGGCGCTGCGGGCGGCGGCCGAGGAGCTGGCGGCCGACGGGCTGGGCCTGGACTCGCCGCGGCTGGCGGCGATCGGCCACCGGGTGGTGCACGGCGGGCTGCGGTTCACCGAGCCGGTGGTGATCGACGAGGCGGTGCTGGAGGAGATCGAGCGGCTGGTCCCGGTGGCCCCGCTGCACAATCCGGCGAACATCACCGGCATCCGTACCGCACAGGCCCTGCGGCCGGACCTTCCGCAGGTGGCGGTCTTCGACACGGCCTTCCACACGACGATGCCGGAGTACGCGGCGCGGTACGCGATCGACACGGAGACCGCCGACGCGCACCGCATCCGGCGCTACGGGTTCCACGGGACCTCGCACGCGTACGTCTCCCGCAAGGCCGCCGAGCTGCTGGGCCGTACCCCCGAGGAGGTCAATGTCATCGTGCTCCACCTGGGCAACGGCGCCTCGGCCTCGGCGGTGGCGGGCGGCCGGTGCGTGGAGACCTCGATGGGGCTGACGCCGCTGGAGGGGCTGGTGATGGGCACCCGGTCCGGGGACGTGGATCCGGCCGTCACCTTCCATCTGATGCGGGTCGCGGGGATGTCGGCGGACGAGATCGACGCGCTGCTGAACAAGCGGAGCGGCCTGGTCGGGCTCTGCGGCGACAACGACATGCGCGAGATCCGGCGCCGGGTGGACGCGGGGGACGAGCGGGCGGCGCTGGCCTTCGACATCTACGTGCACCGGCTGAAGAAGTACATCGGCGCCTACTCGGCGGTGCTGGGCCGGGTGGACGCCGTGGTGTTCACCGCGGGGGTCGGGGAGAACTCGGCGCCGGTACGGGAGGCCGCCGTCGCCGGCCTGGAGGAGCTGGGCCTGGCGGTGGACGCGGACCTGAACGACGTACGGTCCGGCGAGCCGCGGCTGATCTCGCCCGGCTACGCGCGGGTCGCGGTCGCCGTGGTGCCGACGGACGAGGAGCTGGAGATAGCCGTCCAGACCTTCGCCCTCGTCGGCCCGGACGGCGGGGGCGACGGGCAGGCCGGCGGGGGCGGCGGACGGCCGGACGGGGCCGTCGGAGAGGTCCACAACTGAGCACCCCCGCGCCCCTTTGTATCTTCCGCCAGACGGAATATTCCGTAGCGAAACAAACCGATAGGATCCGCCCCATGCGCCGTTCCAAAATCGTCTGCACACTCGGTCCCGCCGTCGACTCCCACGAGCAGCTCGTCGCTCTGATCGAGGCCGGCATGAGCGTGGCCCGTTTCAACTTCAGTCACGGCAGCCACGAGGAGCACCAGGCCCGTTACGACCGGGTCCGCCGGGCCGCCGCCGAGACGGGCCGGGCGATCGGCGTGCTCGCCGATCTCCAGGGCCCGAAGATCCGGCTGGCGAAGTTCGCCGAGGGCCCGGTCGAGCTGGTCCGCGGTGACGAGTTCACCATCACCGCCGAGGACGTCCCGGGCGACAAGTCGATCTGCGGTACGACGTACAAGGGCCTGCCCGGCGATGTCGCCAAGGGCGACCCGATCCTGATCAACGACGGCAACGTCGAGCTGAAGGTCGTCGCGGTCGAGGGCCCGCGGGTGAGGACGATCGTCATCGAGGGCGGCGTCATCTCCGACCACAAGGGCATCAACCTGCCCGGTGCGGCGGTCAACGTCCCGGCCCTGTCCGAGAAGGACGTCGAGGACCTGCGCTTCGCCCTGCGGATGGGCTGCGACCTGGTGGCGCTCTCCTTCGTCCGGGACGCCGACGACATCAAGGACGTCCACAAGGTGATGGACGAGGTGGGCCGCCGGGTCCCGGTCATCGCCAAGGTGGAGAAGCCGCAGGCCGTCGAGCACATGGAGGGCGTCGTCATGGCGTTCGACGGTGTGATGGTCGCCCGTGGCGACCTGGCCGTGGAGTACCCGCTGGAGAAGGTCCCGATGGTGCAGAAGCGCCTGGTGGAGCTCTGCCGGCGGAACGCCAAGCCGGTGATCGTGGCGACCCAGATGATGGAGTCGATGATCACCAACTCGCGGCCGACCCGCGCCGAGGCGTCCGACGTCGCCAACGCGATCCTGGACGGCGCGGACGCGGTCATGCTGTCGGCCGAGTCCAGCGTGGGCGCGTACCCGATCGAGACGGTCAAGACGATGGCGAAGATCGTCGTCGCCGCCGAGGAGGAGCTGCTCTCCAAGGGCCTCCAGCCGCTGGTGCCGGGCAAGAAGCCGCGCACCCAGGGCGGTTCGGTGGCCCGTGCGGCCTGCGAGATCGCGGACTTCCTGGACGGCCGGGCGCTGGTCGCCTTCACCAAGTCCGGTGACACCGCCCGCAGGCTCTCCCGCTACCGGGCGGCCCAGCCCATCCTGGCCTTCACCACCGACGAGTCCACCCGTAACCAGCTCGCGCTGAGCTGGGGCGTCGAGGCCCATGTCGTCCCGCACGTGGACAACACCGACGCGATGGTCGACCTGGTCGACGGCGAGCTGCTGAAGCTCGGCCGCTACAACGCGGGCGACACCATGGTCATCACGGCCGGTTCGCCCCCCGGCATCCCCGGCACCACCAACATGGTGCGGGTGCACCACGTCGGCGGCGGCGCCCGCGACTGACGCCGGTCCCGACGGACGGCCGCGGGCCGCACTCCCGACGAGGAGTGCGGCCC